>NZ_BAAAMR010000009.1:0-134903 GCF_039529375.1 Actinomadura napierensis | reverse complement strand
TTGATAGGCCGGTGATGGAAGCGCGGTAACGTGTGGAGTCGACCGGTACTAATAGGCCGAGTGGCTTGAACACACGATACGTTCAAATCAAGTCGCTGTGTGATGTTTCGCGTCCCTGTGTGGTTCCCAGGAAACAACCGGGAACCCCGTGGTTGTATAAGTGAAGATCGAGCCTTGCGCTCGGACGAGTCTTCCCGCACCGCCGCCTTTTTGGGCGCGGGTGTTGGGGTTGGTCGTTCGGTGGTTTTGGCGGAGGGGAAACACCCGGTCCCATTCCGAACCCGGAAGTTAAGCCCTTCAGCGCCGATGGTACTGCATGGGAGACTGTGTGGGAGAGTAGGACACCGCCGGACATTTTTTAGGAAGGCCCCGCCGTTTCGGCGGGGCCTTCCGCATTTCCAGGGGTAGTCGGGCGACCGCCAATGCAGCGGCCGCCCGTTGGCGGTTGAATCAGTCCCAGTGGCCTGCGGCTGCGGCTTCGGCGACGAAATCCTCGAACGTCCGGGGCGGTCGGCCGAGGGCTTGGTCGACGCCGTCGGAGATCTCAGCTCCATGTCCGTCGCGGATGTCCACGAGGAGGCCCGTGAGGATGCGGGCGGCGTCCGCCGGCACTCCGGCGGCGATCTGATGCTCCGTGAAGGTTTCCGGAGCCACGTCGACATGGCGGATCGTCCGCCCGGTGGCCCTGCCGATGAGGTCGACGGCCTCGCCGACGCTGAGCGCGCGTGGGCCGGTGAGCTGGTAGATCTGGCCGCTGTGCCGGGCATCGGTCAGTGCCGCCTCGGCGACCTCGGCGATGTCCTCGGCGTCGATGAAGGGCGTTCGGCCGTCCCCCGTCGGTAGGGCCACGGTCCCGTTCAGGATTCCCGGCCGCCAGAAGGATTCGCTGAAGTTCTGCGCGAACCAGCCTGGCCTCAGGATGGTCCAGTCCGTGCCGGAGTCCCGTACGGCCTGCTCTGCGGCCTTCAGCGGATGATCGTCGCCGGCCTCGCCGACGCCGTGGGCGGACAGCAGCACGAGCCGCTGCACCCCTGCCGAGACGGCCTCGGCCACGAAGCGGGAAACGGGGCCCTGGCCGTCCGGATGCGGGCCGCGGTTCGGCTCCAGCAGATAGACGGCGGTGACGCCGTCCAGGGCAGGCGGCCAGGTGACCGGGTCGTTGAGATCGAAAGTGGTATCGCCGCCGGTGCGGGATGCGGCGCGCACGGTCCGTCCGGCGGTCTTGAGACGCCGGACGATGCGCCGGCCGGTCTTGCCGGTGGCACCGAGGATGAGGATGTCGTCCATGTCCACCAGGGAACCCCACACCCTGCTGGACGATCCATGGGAGAACGTCGCGGATTCATTTGTGATCGTCTAGCGTGGGCGGGGTGGACGTCCTCAGCGACCTGCTGCATCGGGCCCGGGCCAGGAACACCCTGGTCAGGCAGTTGATCCAGCGACCGCCCTGGTCGGTGACCTTCGCCGACGCCGCCCCGCTCACGGTCGTGGCGGTGCTCGGTGGTGGCGCGTCGGTCCGGCTCGATGACCTGGACGCCTCGCCGGCGCGCCTGGCGGCGGGCGACATCGCCCTCATCGGCGCGACGGGCCGCTGCACGATCGCCGACAGTCCCTCCACGCCGCCCGAGGTCGTCATCCGGGAGGGGAGGAAGTACCGCGTCGGCGGAGGGGAGCCGGTGGACGGGACGAGCTGGAACCTGGCTCCCCGAACCTATGGCGACGGCCGGCCGGGGGGCACCACCATGCTCCGGGGCGTCTGCGAGCTCCACGGCGAAGTGGGGGACCGCCTGCTGGCGATGCTTCCACCGCTGGCGGTCGTGCCGGCCGGGCCTCGGACGCGGCCGGCGCTGGAGCTGCTGGCCGCCGAGGTCGCGCGCGAGGAGCCGGGGCAGGACGCCGTCCTGCACCGGCTGCTGGACCTCGTCGTCGTCGTGGCGTTGCGGGCCTGGTGCGCCGGGCCGGGGCCGGTGCTTCCGGCCTGGTACCGGGCGCTGTCCGATCCCGCCATCGGCGAGGCGCTGCGGCTCCTGCACGAGGATCCCGCCCGCCGGTGGACGGTCGCCGCGCTGGCCGCCGAGGTCGGCATGTCCCGCGCGGCGTTCGCCGCGTGCTTCGCCGCGCTGGTCGGCGAACCGCCGCTCACCTATCTCACCGGCTGGCGGATGACGCTGGCGGCGGACCTGCTCAGCGACACCGACGCGACCGTCGCCGCCGTCGCCCGCGAGGTCGGCTACGAGGACGCCTTCGCGTTCAGCGTGGCGTTCAAACGCACCCGCGGCACGAGTCCCTCGCTGTGGCGCCGCGAGGCCCGCTGACGCGACGCACTGTGCGAAGGGCGGCCCCGGCCGCCCGAGCCATGGAAGCGGGTCAGGCGAGGGCGTTGAAGGTCGCTTCCGCGCGGTCGCGCTTGGTGTAGAGATCCCAGGCGGCGTCGGCGAGCTCGTCGGGGTCCAGGGTGCGCACGGTCATGCCGCCGAGCCCGTCGGAATCCGAGGTGACCATGCGGTGGATGTCGCCGCGTTCGATGAGGCCGCCGATGGTGAGCGTGCCTGCGTACACGCCCTTGTCGGCGAGGGCCGCGTTCAGGGTGACGGCGTAGTTGCGGAGGGCGGCGGCCGAGATCGCCAGGTTCCCGATCAGCGGCATCGGGACGACCGAGCTGAGGCCGCCGGCGAACAGCAGCCCGCCGTCCCCGCGCTCCAGCATGCCCGGCAGCACTGCGCCGACGGTGTCGATCGCCGGATACACCCAGCTCATCGCCTCCTTCGTGCCCGGCACGTCCGTCTCGGTGATGGGCGCCGGGCGGGCGGACGGGTCGGCCGCGCCGGGCCCGTAGTAGGCGACGTCGATCGCGCCGTGCCGCGTCGTGATCTCGTCGAGGGCCCGGAGCAGGGCGTCGCGGTCCCGGACGTCGGCGGTGTGGGACGTCGCCTCGACGCCGGCGGACGCGAGCGACGCGAGATAGCCGGGGTGGCGGGCGCCGTTGCGGGAGATGAGGGCGACGGTGTGCCCCTCGCGGCCGAAGCGGTGCGCGATCGACATGCCGAGCCCGGGGCCGGCACCGATGACGACGGTCGTGGTCATGGCTGAACCTCCTGGAAATTGAGGATGACCTCAACTTAGCAGAAAAAATCGAGGGTCTCCTCAACTTCGTAGGATGGGGTCATGCCCAAGACGAGGCGGGCGGACGCCGCGCGGAACCGGGACAAGCTGCTGGACGCGGCCGCGGCGGTGTTCGGCGAGCGCGGCCTGGACGCGCCGCTGGAGGAGGTCGCGCGCCGGGCCGGGGTCAGCATCGGCACGCTCTACAACCACTTCCCCGCGCGGCAGGACTTCTTCGACGCGATCTTCCCGGCCCGGCTGGCGGCCCTCGACCGGCTCGCCGAGACGGCCCTGGCCGATCCCGATCCCTGGGCCGGGTTCGCCGCGTACGTCGAGGGGCTCGTCGCGCTGCAGGCCGGGGACCGCGGCCTCAACGACGTGCTCGCGCGCGGCTTCCCGCTCGCCTCCGAGTTGGGCGAGGCGTGCCATCGCGGCTTCGCGCACCTGGACCGGCTCGTCGAGCGGGCCAAGGAGTCGGGGCGGTTGCGCGGCGACTTCGAGACCTCGGACATGGTGCCGCTGATGTGGGCGATGTCCCAGATCATCCGCGAGTCGAAGGACGCCGGTCCCGAGGTGTGGCGCCGGTTCCTGGGGTTCGTCCTCGACGGGCTGCGCGCCGGTGCGGCGCATCCGCTGCCCGTGCCGGCGCTGTCCCGCGAGCAGGTGGCCGGGTTCATGGACGGCACGTCCCCCGGCGCCTGATCAGGACGCGGTTTCCAGCTCCGCCAGGAGGGTTTCGACGGCCTCCAGGTCGTCCTCGCCGAAGACGTGGACGCCTTCGCGGCGCAGGAGGGCCGCCGTCACGCCGCTGCCGGCGACCGACGTGCCGGTGAACGTGCCGTCGTAGACGCGGGCGCCGCCGCAGGACGGGCTGCCCTCCTTCAGGAGCGCGACGCGCGCGCCGGCGCGCCGGGCGGCGGCCAGCGCGAGGCGGGCGCCGCGCAGGAACTCCGCCGTCACGTCGGCACCGGTGCCGGTGACGACCCGGGCGGTGCCGCCGAGCACGGCGGCGCCGTCGCCGCCGACGATCTCGGCGGGCGGGCGCGGGACCGGCAGACCGCCGGAGACCTCGGGGCAGAACGGGACGAGGCGTCCCTCGGCGCGCCACCGTTCGAAGAGCCCGGCGGCGACCGGCTTGGCGGCGCCGTCGTATCGGACGGGCCGTCCCACGAGGCAGGAACTGACCAGTATGCGTTCCACGCTTCCAGCCTATTCACCAGCTGACGGGAAGCTCCCTCGGACGATGCACGAACCGGGCCGTGTGCCACGGCACCTGATCAGCGGGCACGGCGAGCCGGAGACCGGGAAGCCGTTCGATCATGGCGGAGAGGGCGACCTGGAGTTCCATCCGGGCCAGGGACGCGCCGAGGCAGCGGTGCAGCCCGTGCCCGAAGGCGATGTGCGGGTTGCTCTCCCGGGCGAGGTCCAGGGCCTCGGCCCCGGAGAACACCGCCGCGTCGCGGTTGGCGGCGGCGAGCTCCACCAGGACCTGCTCGCCGGGACGCAGCCGGACTCCGCCGAGCTCGGTCTCCTCCAGCACGAACCGCGTCAGCGATCCTTGGGCGATCAGCGGCACGTACCGCAGGAGCTCCTCCACGGCCGTCGGCACCAGGCCGGGATCGGCGGCCAGCCGCGCGTAGTCGCCGCCGTCCAGCAGCAGGAAGACGAAGTTGGGGATCTGCGACGCGGTCGTCTCGAACCCCGCGGCCAGCACCGCGCGCAGCAGGTTGTTCAGCTCGTCGCCGCTGAGGCGGTCGCCCTCGATCCGCTCGCGCACCAGCGTGCCGATGAGGTCGCCGGTCGGGTGGTCCACCCGCAGGGCCGCCAGGTCCGCGAGGTAGCCGTTCATCTCGGCGACGGAGGCCATGACCTCGTCCGCGGTCATCTCGCTGGTGCTGAGGAGGGCGTCGGTCCACGCGGTGAAGCGGTCCCGATCGGCGACCGGGACCCCGAGCAGGTCGCAGATGACCTGGATCGGCAGCGGGAGCCCGAACCCCTCGACGAGGTCGACCGGGGCGCCCGACCCGATCATCGCGTCCAGGAGCCGGTCGGCGATCCGCCGGGTCCCGGGGCGCAGCCCCTCCACGCGGCGCGGCGTGAACGCGCGGTACACGAACCGGCGCAGCCGGGTGTGGTCGGGCGGGTCCTCGGTGAGCAGCGTCCCGCTGGTCGGGTCGATGGGTGTCATGCGGGCCACGCCGTCGGCCGGGATCCCGGCGCGTTCGTGGTCGCGTCCGAACGCCGGATCGCTCAGGACGGTGCGGGCGTCCTCGTACCGGGTGACGAGCCAGGCGGGATCTCCGAACACGAGCTGGACGCGGACGGGGGCGCCGCCGGAACGCGCGTCACCGAGCAGAGGCGACGGCCGGAGGGCGCGGTCGGAGGGGAACGGGAATTCTGGAAGCTTCGGCACAGCTGCTCCAAGGTGGCGCATTCGGAATCGCGGAGATCATCCGACGAGCGTGTCCGCTGTGCCGATAATCGCGCCGAATATCACTTTTCGACATCACCGATGTGCCAGTCCGCCCTTGCCGTCAGGGGCACTTGCCGCTGGCCCGGAAGGAATTATGGCTCCGCACAATGGACCTCGGGGAATGCCGTTTAACGGCCACTGCGGGCAAGTATTCTCCCATCGAGGGCGGAAACGTCGCTTAATCGCACGAGAACCCGGCCCCCGGTGACGATCGCCAGGATATTGACGCGGCAGACGGGGAAATGCGCCGGTGCTCCGTGCCGCAAGCGCGTGACCTCCATGGTCCGAGGCGCGGCCACCGTCCGCGGGCGACGGACGCGCCGGCGCCGCCCCGCCCGGCCGCCGATGTTCGTAGGCCGACTCCCTGGGGGAGGAACGGCAGGTGAGCACGCTGGGTCTGGTGTTGCATCCGAGCAGGCCCGTGGACGATTCGATCGCCACGATCCTCGCCTGCGCCCATGAGCGGAACGAGCGGGTGCTGGTCCGCCGGTCCGACGGGCGCCGGGTGCCGGCCGGGGTGGACGTCGTGCCCGAGGCCCGGTTCGTCGAGGAGGTGGACGGTCTCATCGCCCTGGGCGGGGACGGCACGATGCTGGGCGCGATGCGGCTGGTGATCGACCGGCCCGTTCCCGTGCTCGGCGTCAACCACGGCAACCTCGGGTTCCTCACCGAGGTGGAACCGGTGCGCCTTCCGGCGGCGCTGGCCCAGCTCGCCGACGGCGACTTCACCATCGAGCCGCATCCGGCTCTGCGGGTGGACACCGACCGGGCCCGCCTCGGCGCCGCGTCCGGGTTCAACGACGTGGTGCTCGGAGGGGCGTCCCGTTCCGGCGCCGTCTCCCTCGACCTCAGCGTCAACGGCCAGCAGTACGGCTACTACCGCGCCGACGCGGTCGTCGTCTCGACGCCGACCGGCTCGACGGCCTACAACTACGCCGCCGGCGGGCCGGTCCTGTCGCCCTCCTCGGGTGCCCAGGTCATCACCCCGGTCGCGCCCATGTCCGGCATCAGCCGGCCGGTCGTGCTGGGCCCGGCGGACCGGGTCCACCTGGCCGTGGCGGCCGACAGCGCGCCCGTCACCGTCGACGTCGACGGGACGCCCGCCATCGACCTCGGGCACGCCGACTGGCTGACCACCACGATGCGCCCTGAGGCGGGGCAGGTGGTCCGGCTCTCCGAGACCACGCACGCCAGCCGCAGCAGGGTCAAGCTCAGCCTGCTCGACCTGCCGCTGCGCCCCGACCAGCTCCTGGAGCTCATCCCGCCCGACGTGCGCCGCCACGCCCAGATCACGGCCGCGCACCTCCAGGCCGCCGCGGACGGCACCGCGCAGCCGCCCTCGCCCACCGCTCCGCCCGAACCGCCGGGCGCACCCCGGAATCCGAACTGATCGTCTTTTGAAGACGGCTGAAAAGGCGTCTTGCATCGCCCCGGACCCCGGCGAATAGTAATGGGCATCCCCCGTCGATTGGGAGCCCGGCATGGTGCTTCTCGGCCGTCGACTCCCGGAGGCGCCCGCAGCGGAACGTCCCCGGGGCTCGGTACTGGTGTCCTGGCTGACCACCACCGACCACAAGGTGATCGGGCATCTGTATCTGATCACTTCGTTCGTGTTCTTCCTGCTGGCCGGCCTGATGGCCATGGTGATCCGGGCGGAGCTGGCGTCCCCGGGCCTGCAGATCGTGTCCAACGAGCAGTACAACCAGCTGTTCACGATGCACGGCACCATCATGCTGCTGCTGTTCGCGACGCCGCTCTTCGTGGGATTCGCGAACGTGGTGATGCCGCTGCAGATCGGGTCGCCGGACGTGGCGTTCCCGCGCTTGAACATGCTGAGCTACTGGCTGTTCGCGCTCGGTGGCATGATCGTGTTCGCGTCGTTCATCTCGCCCGGCGGCGCGGCGGGCTTCGGGTGGACGGCGTACGCGCCGTTGAACAGCGCGCTGCGGACGCCGGGCGTCGGCGGCGACATGTGGATCATGGGGCTCGCACTGTCGGGGTTCGGGACGATCCTCGGCGGCGTCAACTTCATCACCACGATCATCGGGATGCGGGCGCCGGGAATGACGATGTTCCGCCTGCCCATCTTCACCTGGAACGTGCTCCTGACCAGCCTGCTCGTACTGATGGCGTTCCCGGTCCTCGCGGCGGCGCTGCTGTGCCTGGAGTCGGACCGCAGGTTCGGCTCGCACGTGTTCGACGCCGCGTACGGGGGCGCGCTGACCTGGCAGCACCTGTTCTGGTTCTTCGGGCATCCCGAGGTGTACATCATCGCGCTGCCGTTCTTCGGGATCGTCACCGAGGTCATTCCGGTGTTCAGCCGCAAGCCGCTGTTCGGCTACTTCGGGATGGTCGGCGCCACCATCGTGATCGCCGGGCTGTCGATGTCGGTGTGGGCGCACCACATGTTCACCACGGGACAGGTCCTGCTGCCGTTCTTCTCGTTCATGTCGTTCCTCATCGCGGTGCCGACCGGGGTGAAGTTCTTCAACTGGGTCGGGACGATGTGGCGCGGCAACCTCAGCTTCGAGACACCGATGCTGTTCGCCGTCGGATTCCTCGTGACGTTCCTGTTCGGCGGCCTGACGGGCGTCATCCTGGCGTCGCCGCCGCTGGACTTCCAGGTGCAGGACTCCTACTTCGTGGTGGCGCACTTCCACTACGTCGTCTTCGGCACGGTCGTGTTCGCGATGTTCTCCGGCTTCTACTTCTGGTGGCCGAAGATGACGGGGAAGATGCTGGACGAGGCGTGGGGGAGGGTCCACTTCTGGACGCTGTTCGTCGGCTTCCACACGACGTTCCTCGTCCAGCACTGGCTCGGTGCCGAGGGGATGCCGCGCCGCTACGCCGACTATCCCAAGGAGTTCACCACCCTGAACCGGGTCTCGAGCGCCGGGGCCTTCCTGCTCGGGATATCGACACTGTTCTTCATCTACAACGTGTACCTGACGGCCCGGCGCGGCACCCGCGTCCAGGCCGACGACCCGTGGGGCTACGGCAATTCACTGGAATGGGCGACGTCGTGCCCGCCGCCGCGCCACAACTTCACCTCGATCCCGCGGATCCGCTCGGAAAGGCCCGCGTTCGATCTGCATTACCCGAAAGCGACGGAGATCGAGGCCGGGACGGCGGAGAAGGAGGCCCCGTAGTCTGGGCGCATGCAGCCGGAAACGGACAACGCGGCCGACTGGCGCGCCTGGCACGGCGCGTACGACGACCCGGAGTCGAGCCTGGCCAGGCGGCTGGCGACCGTCCGGGAGCGGATCCGCGAGGTGCTCGACGCGGCGCCGTCCGGCCCGCTCCGGGCGGTCAGCCTGTGCGCGGGCGAGGGCCGCGACCTGATCGGCGTCCTCGTGGACCATCCGCGCCGCGCCGACGTGACCGCCCGGCTCGTCGAACTGGACGAGGGGCTCGTCGCCACCGCCCGTGAGGCGGCCGAGGCCGCGGGGCTCGCCGGCGTCGAGGTGGTCGCGGGCGACGCGTCCCGGACGGGCGCCTACGCGGGTGCCGTGCCCGCTTCGCTCGTCCTCGCCTGCGGGATCTTCGGCAACGTGACCGCCGCCGACATCGAGCGGACGATCGGTCTGCTGCCGCGGCTGTGCGGGCCGGGCGCCCACGTCGTCTGGACGCGGAACCGCAAGGAGCCGGACATGGTGCCCCGGATCGGCCGCTGGTTCGACGAGCACGGTTTCGAGGAACGGTGGCTCTCCCCGCCGGAGGACAGGCACTGCGTCGGCGTCCACCGCTTCACGGGAGAGCCCGTCCCGCTGGGCGACGACGTCCGGATGTTCGAGTTCGTCGGCTACTACAACATCTGGAAGGGCGAGCCCGCGCCCGGTGAGTAGTGGCTGGAGGCGACGCCCGCGCGTGCTCGGTAAGCGCGCGCGGGCGGTGCCTTCGAACGACGGCCGG
The DNA here is from genome assembly GCF_039529375.1 of Actinomadura napierensis. NCBI lineage: Bacteria > Bacillati > Actinomycetota > Actinomycetes > Streptosporangiales > Thermomonosporaceae > Actinomadura > Actinomadura napierensis. The sequence goes on along the minus strand of NZ_BAAAMR010000009.1, from coordinate 125,416 downwards.
GACGGCTACTTGGCGATGCGGCCGACGGCGAGCTGCGCGACGCGGACCGCCGCGGCGGGGTTGAGGCGGACGCCGCGCCAGGCGAGGCGGCCGTGCGCGGGCGCGACGATGAGCGCCTGGTTCTTGGCGACGCCCTTCATGACGTCGCGGGCCAGCTTCTCGGCCGTGTAGAGGCGCGGCGACGCCTTGGCGATGTCGCCGGTGGCGTTGCCGCTCAGCTGCGTCTCGGGCAGGTCCGGGTTGACGTTGTGCAGCAGCGGGGTGTCGACGAAGCTCGGGCAGACCACGCTGACCTTGACGCCGCGCCCGGCGGCCTCGGCGCGCAGGCCGAGCGACAGGCCGACGACGGCGTGCTTGGTGGCGGTGTAGGGGATGCCGATCGGCATCGGGACGAGCCCGGCGAGCGAGGCGGTGTTGACGATGTGCCCGCGGCCCTGCTCCAGCATGATCGGGTACGCGGCGTGCACGCCGTGCACGACGCCCTTGAGGTTGATGTCGATCGCGCGGTTCCAGTGGTCGAGGGTGAGTTCCTCGGCCAGCCCGCCGATCGCGATGCCGGCGTTGTTGAACACCAGGTCGAGGGTCCCGTTCTCGGCCTTCACGCGCTTGTAGAGGTCGATGACGGCGTCGGCGTCGGTGACGTCGAGGGGGGCGGAGGACGCCTTGCCCTTGCCGAGGGTGTTCAGCTTGTCCGCGACGGCCGCGGCGCCGTCGGCGTTGATGTCGCTGACCACGACGGTGTCGCCGCGCGCCACCAGGGACGTGGCGATCGCACGGCCGATGCCGGATGCGCCTCCGGTCACGATCGCGATGCTCATTTGCGCGCTCCGCTCGATGCTCGATTCCGGCGCGGCCCGCGCCCCGGTGGTCCGGGGGAACGGCCGTTCGCGCGCCGGTACCGCGGGCTCGGATCCGAGGGGGAGTGGACCCGGCCCGCGGCGGCTAATTGGATGTTCTGTTCAATTGCGGGGATTCTACGGGGTGCGGCGGCCTCGCCGACACTCACCCCGCTACGAAACCGGGACCGCCGCCTCGTCGCGTCCCTCCACCTGGAAGTCGCGCGGGTCGAGGCGGCGGGTCCGCAGCCAGTACGCCACGGTCGAGGCGGGCCAGGCGGCCCGGTTGACGCCGTTGCGGTCCAGGTACCAGCTGTCGCAGCCGCCGGCCACCCACACCGCGCCCTGCGACCTGCGCTGCACCCAGTCGTTGAAGCGGTCCTGCACGGACGGCTTCACCGAGATCCGGGCGCCGCCCGCCGCGTCCAGCATCGCCAGGCACTGCAGGACGTAGCGGACCTGCGCCTCGATGATGAAGATCATCGAGTTGTGGCCGAGGCCGGAGTTCGGGCCGAGCAGCAGGAACAGGTTCGGGAAGCCCTTCACCGCGACGCCGAGGTGCGCCTCGATGCCGTCCTTCCAGGCGTCCTGGATCTTCAGCCCGTTCCGGCCGACGATGCGCGCGTCCTCGAACGCGTCGGTGACGTGGAACCCGGTGCCGAAGATGATCGCGTCGACCTCGTGCTCCCGGCCGTCCCGGGTGACGATCGAGTGCTCGCGGACCTCGGCGATCCCCTCGGTGGTCAGCTCCACGTCGGGCCGCATCAGCGCCGGGTAGTAGTCGCTCGACACCAGCGTCCGCTTGCAGCCCATCGTGTAGTCGGGCGTGAGCTTGCGGCGCAGCTCCGGGTCGGGCACCTGGCGGGCCAGATGCCACTGGGCGATCGAGCTGGCGGCCTTCAGCAGCTTCGGGTTTTTGAAGCCGAGGACGAAGCTCTCCTGCACCAGGTAGATGCCGTTGCGGTAGCCGCGCTGGAAGCCGGGGACCCGGCGGAACAGCGCCTTCTCCAGCCCGGTCACCTTGCGGTCCGGCTTCGGCATGATCCACGGCGGCGTCCGCTGGAACACCGTCAGCGACCCGGCCCTCTTGGCTATCTGCGGGACGAACTGGATCGCCGACGCGCCCGTCCCGATCACCGCGACGCGCTTGCCGGTCAGGTCGTAGGAGTGGTCCCACTCGGCGGAGTGGAACGTCCTCCCCTCGAAGGACGCCAGGCCGGGCAGGTCCGGGACGTTGGGCTGGTGCAGCGGGCCCATGCCCGCCGCGAGCGCCCGTCCCCGGACGATCTCGCCGGGCTCCGCGCCCGCGCCCTCGATCGACAGCTGCCAGGTGTCGGTGGCGTCGTCGTACTCGGCCGCGGTGACCTCGGTGCGGAACCGGATGTGCTGCGCCAGCTCGTATTTGTCGACGATGTCCTTGATGTACCGCAGCAGCTCGCCCTGCTTGGGAAACATCCGGGACCAGTCGTTCTTCGGCTCGAACGAGTAGGAGTACAGCAGCGACATGATGTCGCAGGCGCAGCCGGGATAGGTGTTCTCCCGCCACGTGCCGCCCACCTCGTCCGCCTTCTCCAGGATGACGAAGTCGTGCACGCCGGCCTTCTTCAACCCGATCGCCATGCCGAGGCCGGAGAAGCCCGTCCCGATGATGACGGCCTTGTACGGCCCGCCCGGCCCCGCCGCGGGCGTCACCACGGCCGCGGCACCCGTGTCGGCGGCGCTCGCGTCGGACATGCTCGCGTCGGACATGGTCAGGTGGCCTTGGGCGGTTCGACGGGACGGCGCGTCCCGGGCTTGTCCCAGATGCCGAACGCCTTCCAGACCCGCTTGTTCACCGGGTCGATCACGCCGAGCTCGGCCATCAGGTCGCGGATCTTGCCGACCGAGTTGGAGATCTCCGCCTGCGCGGCCGGGTTCTTGTAGGCCTGCCGGACGACGTCCTTGGGGATGTTGAAGTGCCGCACCATCGGCCCGGGCGGGGCCAGCATGATCCGCGCCATCACGCCGAGCACGATGGGGGTCGCGAAGCCGAGGATCCGGCGGCGCGCCGCGGGCATGTTCGGGATCCGGTGCTTGAGGTAGTGCCGGGCGAAGGAGATGTGCCGGGCCTCCTCCGCGATGTGGATCTTCATGATCGTCTCTTCGAGCGGGTGCTTGATGTGCCCGCCCTTGAGCGACTTGCGCTGCACGTAGTCGATCGGGTCCTCGCCGCCCAGCACGAACACGAAGAACATCTCGGTGCTGACGAGCGGGATCCACGGCGCGGCCTGCGCGATGAGGCTGAGCGAGCGCGGCATGCCCCGGATCGGCATCTTCGTCCGGTTCACGAATTCCTGGAACATCATTCCGTGGTGACATTCCTCGGTCGTCTCGTGGTAGACGTACCGGAACTCCGGGCGGCCGTTCGGCAGCCGGTAGGCGTAGTTCAGCAACCCGCGCTTGAGCAGGTTCTCGAACTGCAGGCCGATCTTCATGGCGGTGGCGACCCGCCACAGCCCGATCTGCGCCTGGATCTCCGGCGGCTGCGACCGGTACCACTCGGTCTCACCGAGCCGGTCGAACTGCGGCAGCACCCAGCGCGGGTCGTTCTTGTCGACGATGAACTCGGGGTCGTCCCACGGGATGTCGGCGTAGGCCTCCCAGTGCTTGTCGACCGACGCCTTGTTCAGGCGGTCGACGACGCCGAGGTACGACTTCCTGTCCTTGACCTGCTCGCGGACCTCGTCGGCGAGTTCGGTGGGGGCTTTCGGCATGTGAGGCGCTCCCTCGGGGGTGGTGCGGCCTGCGGGGGCCGGGGGTGTTTCCGTTTCGTGGCTAGGAGGCGCCCGCGGCGTGGGCCGCAGGCCGGTGCGCGTCGTCGCCGTCTGCGTCCGGCGCGGTGCCGGACGCGGCTTCGGGCGCGTGCGCGTCCGCGGGGGCGGGGGCGTTCGCGGGCGTGGGGCCGCCGGGTTCCGGGACGATCAGCTGGGCGATGTCCTTGACCTGGCGGAGCACCGCGGCCTGGTGGCCGCGGAAGTCGTCGTCGAGGGCGTTCTGGATGGACAGCCCGACGAACATCGCGAACAGGCCGCGCAGCATCGTGTCGGTGAAGTCGGGCGGCAGCGTGTTCGCGGGGAACAGCTTCTCGAACGTCTCCGCGATGGTCTGCAGGATCCGCTCGTTCAGGTCGGCGCAGAGTGGGCGCAGTTCCTCGTCGGTGCGGGCCGCCACCGCCAGTTCCATCAGCGCCTTGGCGGGCCGCCCGCGGAAGACCTCCCACAGCAGGTCGAGCGCGCCGGTGACGTTGCGCCGCTCCTTCGGCAGCACCGCGAACGCCGTCTCGTACGCGAGCCGCTGCGCCTCCAGCAGGTGCTCCAGCGCCGCCGCGACCAGGACCATCTTGGTCGGGTAGTGGTGCTGCTGCGCCCCGCGCGAGACGCCCGCGCGGCGGGCCACCTCGGTGGTGGACGTGCCCGACCAGCCGAGGTCCACCAGGCACTCCATGGTGGCCTCCAGGAGCCGGGCCTGCGTGCGCGACCGGCGTTCCTCCTGGGTGCGGCGCGTTCCGCCGCCGTGGCGCCGGCGCCGCCTGCTGCTCACTGACACGCCTCCGACGGTACGAGCCCACTTACAAGCAAGCAAGCCTGCTTGTATGTTGCCCGCATCACAATTGGACGGCGCGTCTTATTGATCTTGGGGCGGAGGAGTACCGCCGCCGGGGTAGCCGGTGCGGCCCGGCTGCCGCGCCGGAGGTACGCGCGGGCGCGCGGTTGCCGCCTCCGGGGTAGGCGCGGTGCCTCTCGCAGCCGGACGACGCGGCCCGTACCGGCGCCCGACGATCCCGGCATGGGAAACGCGGCAGAGGCAAGACGGACCATCGACGAGGCGGGCGCGGCCAAGGGCGGCGCCCGCACCGAACGGCTCACCAAGGTGTACGGAACCGGCGACATGGCGGTGCGCGCGCTCGACGAGGTCAGCGTGGCGCTACCGGCCGGGCGGTTCACCGCCATCATGGGCCCTTCCGGCGCCGGCAAATCGACGCTGATGCACTGCGTGGCGGGCCTGGAGAGCGCTACGTCCGGAAAGGTCTGGGTGGGCGACCAGGAGCTCGGGTCACTGCCAGACCGGCGCCTGACGCGGCTGCGGCGCGAGCGCATCGGGTTCGTGTTCCAGGCGTTCAACCTGCTCCCGACACTTACAGCGCGGGACAACATCGTCCTTCCGATGACCCTGGCCGGCACGGCCCCCGACCGGGAATGGCTGGACACCGTGGTGCGGGTACTGCACCTGGGGCAGCGGCTCTCGCACAAGCCGTCGGAGCTGTCGGGCGGGCAACAGCAGCGGGTGGCGCTCGCGCGCGCGCTGGTCACCCGTCCGCAGATCGTGTTCGCGGACGAACCGACCGGCAACCTCGACTCCCGTACGGGCGCCGAGGTTCTCGCACTCCTGCGCGGTGCGGTGGACGACCTCGGCCAGACGGTGGCGATGGTGACCCACGACCCGGTCGCTGCCGCCTACGCGGACGCCGTCGTCTTCCTGGCGGACGGACGCATCGTCGACGTCATGGACGAGCCCACGGCCGACCGGGTGCTCGACCGCATGCGGGACCTGTCATGACCGGGCTCGTCTTCAAGGAACTGTGGGGACGCAAGCGTCGCATGGCCGGCTCGCTGGTGGCGGTGTTCCTCGGCGTGACGTTCCTGACCGGAACGCTCGTCCTCGGCGACACGCTCGCGTCCAGCATCGACCGGTACTTCTCCGGCGCCTACGGCAGGAGCGACGTCAGCGTCCGCAACGCCACCAAGGTGAGCGACGAGCCGTGGGGCACGCGCGGCCAGATCGACGCGTCCGTGCTGGAGAGGGTCCGCCGGGTGGACGGCGTCGCGAACGCCGAGCCCGTCGTCCAGGGGTCGGGGCAGCTGCTCGCCAAGGACGGGACGACGATCCCCTCGCGCGGCCCGAGGACGGCCGGGAACTGGCTGAACGACCCGAAGCTCAACCCCTACCGGCTCGCCGCCGGACGGGCGCCGCGCGCGCCGGACGAGGTCGTCGTCAACAAGATGTTCGCCGACGAGGGGCACCTCGAGGTGGGCGACCGGACGGCCGTCCTCACCCCCGAACGCGTTGCGGTGACCGTCGTCGGCATCAGCAAGTTCGGCAGTGAGGACGCGTTCGGCGAGACGTCCTTCACCGCGTTCAGCCTCGAAGGCGCGCGGAAGTACGTCGCGAAGACGCCCGACCGCATCAGCAGCGTCGCGATCCGCGCCGCCGGCGGGGTGAGCCAGGACGAGCTGGCCGCGCGCATACGGCCTGTATTGCCCACCGGTACAGAGGCCGTTACCAATCGCGCTCAGGTCGACGAAGGCATGACCGCCGTACAAGACGGCTTCCTCACGGTGTTCCGGACCGTGCTCGGCGCGTTCGGCGGCGTGGCGCTGCTCGTCGCGGCGTTCAGCATCCACAACACCTTCGCGATCACCATGGCGCAGCGGACCCGCGAGTCGGCGCTGCTGCGCGCGCTCGGCGCGGGCCGCCGCCAGGTCGTCACGGTCGCCGGGGCCGAGGCCCTAGTGATCGCCGCGGTCGCGACCCTGGCCGGGCTCGCCGGCGGACTCGGCTTCGCGGCGCTGCTCCGGCTGCTGTTCACGCAGTTCGGGATCGGGATCGCGATGGAAAGCCTCACCGTCTCGGCGACCACGCTGCTGATCGCGATCCCGGCCGGATTGCTGGTGACGCTGGTCGCGGCGCTCGGGCCCGCGCTGCGGGCATCGCGGGTGCCGCCGCTGGCGGCGTTGCGCGAGGTCGCCGCGGAGCCGTCCCGCCCGTCCGACACCCGGGTGATCGTCGGCGGGGTGTTCGGGTCGGTGGCCGCCGGGACGGTCGTGCTCGGCGCCGCCGGCGGCCAGGTGGCGACGGCCGCCTCGGGCGCGGTGCTGTGCCTTGTCGCGATGGTGGTGCTCGGGCCGGTCGTGGCGCGCCCGGCCGCCGCCTTCGTCGGCGCACCGGCCGCCCGGCTGCGCGGCGTGGCCGGCGCCCTGGCCCGCGGCAACGCGATGCGCAGCCCGCGCCGCACCGCCGGCGCGGCGACCGCGCTGATGATCGGCGTCGGCGTCGTCACCCTGCTCACCGTGTTCGTCGGCTCGCTGCGCGCTTCGCTGGAGGACGGCGTCGCCGGATCGTTCAAGGGCCCGCTCGTCGTGGACGGCGGGAGCAACGAGACCGGCGGCTTCGACCCGCGGCTCGTCCAGGAGGCGGCCCGGCTGCCGCAGGTGCGCGCCATCGCGGGGCTCGGCACCGGAGCCATGCGGGTCGACGGCCGCGTCGCGACCGTCGCCGTCGGCGACCCGTCCGCGCTGCGCCGCGTCCTGGACCTGGACGTCAGGCAGGGCTCACTCGCCGGCCCCGGCACGTTCGCGGTCTCCAAGAAGATCGCCGACGACCGGGGATGGCGCGCCGGCTCCCGCGTCGGCCTCACGTTCGCCGACGGCACCGCCCAGCAGGTCACCGTCGGCGCCGTCTACGACGCCACCGACGTGACCGGCGACTACCTCGTCCCCCGGACGGTCTGGAACGCCCACACCCGCCAGCCGCTCGACACCCGGGCGTTCGTCGACCTGCGGCCCGGCGCGTCCGCCGGGTCCGCGCGGCGCGCGCTCACCGCGCTCGCCGAACCGTACGGCGCGCCGGACGTCGAGACGCGCGACGCCTTCATCGCCGCGCAGACCTCCGAGATGAACGGCTTCATCGCCGTCGTCTACGGGATGCTCGCCCTCGCGATCATCGTCGCGCTGCTCGGCATCGCCAACACCCTGTCGCTGTCGGTGCACGAGCGGACCCGCGAGCTCGGGCTGCTCCGCGCGGTCGGCGCGACCCGCCCGCAGATCCGGTCGATGGTCCGCTGGGAGTCGGTGATCGTCGCGGTGTTCGGCACCGCCGGCGGGCTCGGGCTCGGGGTGTTCCTCGGCTGGGGGCTCGGCGCCGCGCTCGGCGATCCGTTCGCGGCCCCGCCCGTCCAGCTGGCGGTGATCGCGCTGGTCGGCGCCGTGGCGGGCGCGCTCGCGGCGGTCCGGCCCGCGCGCCGCGCCGCGCGGCGGGCGATCCTCGCCTCGATCGCCGCCCCCTGACCGGGGCCGATCCGGTGGCCCGGCGCCCCGTCCCGCGGCCCTCGCGGATGGGGCGCCCGGGCGGATTCCGCCCGCCCGGCGCGGATATTGTGTGTCCATGCAGGTCAACCAGTCGGGCAAGCTGACCAACGTCTGTTACGACATCCGCGGGCCGGTGCTGAAGCGCGCCAAGCAGCTGGAGGCCGAGGGGAACAACATCCTCAAGCTGCACATCGGCAACCCCGCACCGTTCGGGTTCGAGGCCCCGCCGGAGCTCCTCCAGGACATCATCCGCAACCTGCCGGAGGCGCACGGCTACAGCGACTCCAAGGGGATCCTGCCCGCCCGCCGCGCCGTCGTGCAGCGGTTCGAGGACAACGGCGTCACCGGTCTGGACGTCGAGGACGTCTACCTCGGCAACGGCGTCTCCGAGCTGATCGTGATGACCCTGCAGGCGCTGCTGAACGACGGCGACGAGGTGCTGATCCCGGCGCCCGACTACCCGCTGTGGACGGCGTCGGTGTCGCTGTGCGGCGGCACCCCCGTCCACTACCTGTGCGACGAGGCCGCCGGCTGGGCGCCGAGCCTCGACGACATCGAGGCCAAGATCGGCGACCGCACCCGGGCGCTCGTGCTGATCAACCCCAACAACCCCACCGGCGCCGTCTACCCGCGCGAGGTGCTCACCCAGATCGTCGAGATCGCCCGCCGCCGGAACCTGATCATCTTCGCGGACGAGATCTACGACCGGATCCTCTACGACGACGCCGTGCACGTCCCGATCGCCTCGCTCGCCCCCGACCTGCTGTGCCTGACCTTCGGCGGGCTGTCCAAGAACTACCGGGTCGCAGGGTTCCGGTCCGGATGGGTGGTGCTGTCCGGCCCGAAGGAGCACGCCGAGTCCTACATCGAGGGCCTGGACATCCTCGCCAACATGCGGCTGTGCCCCAACGTCCCCGGCCAGCACGCCATCCAGGCCGCGCTCGGCGGCTACCAGAGCATCGACGACCTCGTCCTGCCCACCGGACGGCTCGGCGAGCAGCGCGACCGCGCCTGGAAGCTGCTCAACGACCTGCCCGGCGTCAGTTGCGTCCGGCCCGACGGCGCGCTGTACGTGTTCCCGCGGCTCGACCCCGAGATGTACCCGATCGAGGACGACATGCGCTTCGCCCTCGACCTGCTCGAACAGCAGAAGATCCTCGTCGTGCAGGGGACCGGGTTCAACTGGCCGTCCACCGACCACTTCCGCGTCGTCACCCTGCAGTACGCCGACGATCTGGAGGAGGCCGTCGGCCGCATCGGCGACTTCCTGAGCGCCTACCGCCGCTGAAGGGCCGTCACGATTCGGACGCGGCGGCGTCGAGCCGGCGCAGGGCGCCGCGCACCACGTCCGGGTCGGTCGTGGCCCAGAACGGCGGCAGCGAGTTCTTCAGGAAGCCGCCGTAGCGGGCCGTGGCCAGCCGCGGGTCGAGCACGGCGACCACGCCGCGGTCGTCCATCGACCGCAGCAGCCGGCCCGCGCCCTGCGCGAGCAGCAGCGCGGCGTGCGTCGCGGCGACGGACATGAACCCGTTGCCGCCGCGCGCCGCGATCGCCCGCGACCGCGCCGACGACACCGGGTCGTCCGGGCGCGGGAACGGGATGCGGTCCATGATGACCAGCTGCAGCGACGGGCCCGGGACGTCCACCCCCTGCCACAGCGACAGCGTCCCGAACAGGCACGTCCGCTCGTCCTCGGCGAACTGCTTGACCAGCAGGGACGTGGAGTCCTCGCCCTGGCACAGCAGCGGGTGCGACAGGTGGTCCTTCAGCTCGTCGGCGGCCTGCCGCGCGGCCCGCATCGAGGAGAACAGGCCGAGCGTCCGGCCCCCCGCCGCCTCGATCAGCTCGGTGATCTCGGTCAGGTAGGCGTCCGCGAGGCCGTCGCGCCCCGGCTGCGGCAGATGCCGCGCCACGTAGAGGATGCCGGACTTCGGATGGTCGAACGGCGAGCCGACGTCGATCCCGGACCAGGTGATCTCCGTGTCGTCCTTCTCGTCCTTGCCGTCGGTCGCGGTCCGCGCGAGGCCCTCGGCCGCGGTGCGCGCGTCCTTCGACGCGTTCTCCCCGAGCGGCGGCAGCCCCCACTGACGCGCCAGCGGCTCGAACGACCCGCCGAGCGTGAGCGTCGCCGAGGTGAGGACGGCCGTGCGCTGCTCGAACAGTGTCGTCCGCAGCAGGCCGCCCACGCCGATCGGCGCGACGTGCAGCGCCGGCGGACGCTTCGGACGTCCGTCCTGGACGAACGGCTTCTCCACCCACACCACGTCGAACCGCTGCGATATCTCGGGCTGGAACGCCTCCAGCATCCGCACGGCGGTGTCGTGCAGGTCCTCCAGGGACGACCGTGCCGCCTTGCGGGCGGCGGCGTCGCCCGGGTCGGCGTCCTTCTTCTCCGGGCCGATCGCCGTGACGCAGGCGTGCAGCGCGTCCCGTACGGCGGCGAGGGTGTTGCCCAGCGCGGGGGACAGGACGTCCATACGCCCGGCGGGCATATCCTCCAGCAGAACGCCGAGCCCTTCCGCGGACTCCTTGAGCCTGTCAGCGACGCCCTCTTCAATGAGCCGCCCGCAGCGCCGCGCCGCCAGCTCCACGGCCGCCGCGCTCAGGTCTCCGGTCGCGACGGAGGTGACCCGGTCGACCAGCTCGTGCGCCTCGTCCACGATCACCACGTCGTGCTCGGGCAGGACCTGGAACTCCTCCAGCGCGTCGATCGCCAGCAGAGCGTGGTTGGTGACCACGATGTGCGCCTCGCCCGCCTCGGCCCGCGCCAGCTCGGCGAAGCACTCCGTCCCCTGCGGGCAGCGCTGCGCCCCCAGGCACTCCTTCGCCGTGACGGCCACCTGGCGCCAGGCCTGCTCGCTCACCCCGGGAACGAGCTCGTCCCGGTCGCCGGTCGTCGTCTCCTCGGCCCACTCGTTCAGCCGCTTGACCTGGCGGCCGAGCATGGACAGCTGCTGCGGGTCGAACAGCCCGGAGCCGCCCTCGTCCTCGTCGGGCGCGCCCGTCTGCACCCGGTGCAGGCACAGGTAGTTGCGCCGGCCCTTCAGGATCGCGAACTTCAGCTCCCGGCCGAGCAGCGGGTTCAGCGCCTCGGCCAGCCTCGGCAGGTCGCGGTCGACGAGCTGGCGCTGCAGCGCGATCGTGGCCGTCGACACCACCACGGTGGTCTGCTTCTCGACCGCGTACCGGACCGCCGGGACGAGGTACGCCAGCGACTTGCCGGTGCCGGTGCCCGCCTGCGCGGCGATGTGCTCACCGGACGCGATGGCCTTCTCCACCGCCTGCGCCATCGTCAGCTGCCCCGGGCGCTCGGCGCCCCCGATGGCCTCGACGGCGGTGGACAGCAGGGTCGTCATGTCCGGAATCTGGGTATCGCTGCCGGTCAGCAGATCAGGGGCGGGCACGCCGCCCAACGCTACCGCCCGCGGGGGACACCCGCGCCCGGCCCCCGCGAACGAACCCGCCCGACCGGGCGGTCATTCCGCCCCTGACATGGCCGATCCCGGCCAGAAGGCCGCGCGCCCGGATCGGGCTCCCTTGGCAAGCGAGTCGGCTGCTCGACCCCCACCGTCCCGCGCCTGGGAAGGCCGCCCCGGACCTCTGCCCCGGCCGGTTGACGCCCTTCGGGACGGGTCGGCCAAGATAGGGGCCGTGTCTGCTGAAAGAGAAGTCCTGACCTGGGAGTTGTTCGGTACCGCCGGACGCGAACTCGCCCAGGAGATCGCCGCCAGCGGTTACCGCCCCGACCTGATCCTCTCCATCGCCCGCGGCGGCCTGTTCGTCGCCGGATCCCTCGGCTACGCCCTGGACGTCAAGAACCTGCACGTGATGAACGTCGAGTTCTACACCGGCGTCGACCAGCGCTTCGACCTGCCGGTGATGCTCCCGCCGGTGCCGAACGCGGTCGACCTGTCCGGTGCGCGGGTCCTGGTCGCCGACGACGTCGCCGACACCGGCGCGACCCTCAAGCTCGTCCGCGACTTCTGCGCCGACCACGTCGCCGACGTGCGCTGCGCCGTCGTCTACGAGAAGCCGCACTCCACCGTGAAATGCGAGTACGTCTGGCGGCACACCGACCGCTGGATCAACTTCCCCTGGTCGACCGAACCCCCCGTCGTCAGCCGCCCGCAGCAGATCCTGGACGCCTGACTCGGAGTTATCCACATTTTCGACAGGGGCTTCGCCCCGCCCGGCCCCGCTGCCAGTGTCGAAGGCATGACAGCACTGGTGATCCGCACCGCCCAAGACGCCATAGCCGCCGTCCCCTACCTGCTGGGTTTCCACCCGTCCCGCAGCCTCGTGGTGATCGGGTACGACGGCCCGCAGGGGACATGCGCCATCCGGCTCGATTTACCGGCCTCCGCCCCCACCGGCGAGCGCGTCGCGGGGCTGCTGTCGGGCAACGGGTTCCGCAAGGCGCTCCTGCTCGGCTACGGGCCGGCGGACGAGGTCGAGGGCTCCGCCGGCACCATGGCCGCCGCCCTCACCGCCGCCGGCCTCGCCGTGCTGGAGTCCGTCCGCATCGGCGACGGCCGCTGGTGGTCCCTCACCTGCACCGACGACTGCTGCCCCGCCGAGGGCACCCCCTACGACATCTCCGCCAGCGTCATCGCCGCGCAGGCCACCCTCGCCGGTCACGTCGCGCTCGCCGACCGCGACGAACTCGTCCGCTCCGTCCAGCCCGTCGACGGCCCCGCCCGCGAGTCCATGCGCCGCGCCACCGAACGGGCCGAGAGACGCTTCCTTTGCTGGGCCCGCGAACCCGCGTCCCGGTTCCGATCCCGCACCACCGAGGAGGGCCTCGACCACGTCCCCCGCATCCTCGCCCGGGCCCGCGGCGGCACCCGCCCCACCGACGACGACGTCGCCTGGCTCGGCTTCCTGCTCACCGACCAGCGCGTCCGCGACGAGGCCTGGATCCGCATCGACGAGGACGCCCCGGCCGCCGACATCGCCTTCTGGCGCGACGTCCTCCGCCGCGTCGAACCGCCCTACGTCCCGGCGCCCGCATCCCTGCTGGCCTACGCCGCCTACTCCGCCGGAGACGGCGGCCTGGCCAACGTCGCCCTCGAACGCGCCCTGGAAGCCGACCGCGCCTACTCCATGGCCGTCCTGCTCCGCGGCGTGATCGACGCCGGAATCCCACCGACGAAGGCCCGCATGCGCATGACCCCGCGCCAACTGGCCGCCGCCTACAACGAACCAGAACAGGAGGCCAGCTGACACCAACCGACCCACCCACCACGAAAGGGCAGAAGCACACGTCCCGGCCCCCGCCGCGCAGCACCCTTCCGCAAAAGCCGCCCCCCTGCCCCTCCGAAGAGACGACAGGCTCCTAAGGGGTGGAGCCCCCCACCGACGGTCAGGCGCGCCCCTTATGCCACGCATCTCCAGAGAGGGCGGCCCCCTACGGGGTGAGCCGCCCCGCGAACGGGTCCGCGCGCACCCGCCGTGCCGCCCCTCTCCAAGGAAGGAGACGCACCCCTGCAGGACAGGCCGTCCCGCGAAGGCCCCGCGCAGACCCAGCCCGCCGCGCCCCTCCGGGGGAGCCGGCGGCCCCGCGAGGAGAGCGGTCGTCCCGTGGACGGTTCGCGTAGGGGCCCGCCGGGCCGTCTCCGGGCGAGGGCAGCCAGCCCATGAGGGACGGGTCATCCTGCAGACGGCGGCATGTAGGTCCGTCGTGCCGGGCGTTTCCGGGGAAGGCACGGCCCGCTGTAGGGCAGGTCGTCCTGTCGACGGTCGTGCGCGGGCCCATCGTGCCGAGCCTCTCCAAGGAAGGAGGCGGACTCCTGCGGGACGGGCCGTTCCGCAGGAGTCCGTGCGCGGGCAGCGCGCCGCGCCTCTCCCGGGAGGCGGCGGGCTCCTGAGGGGCGGGTCGTCCCGCGGACGGTCGCGTGCGGGGCCAACGTGTCAGGTCTCTCCGGGGAGGGGGCGGTTCCTGGGGGAGAGCCGTCCTGCGGACAGGTGCGTGCGGGCCCATCACGCCAGGGCCCTCTGGAAGGCAACAGCCTTTCGGGCTGCAGGTGGTCCCTGCACGCGCGGGCCGATGGGCCGGTAAGTCGTGGTGCGCGCTGTGCTCGGAGGCGATCGCCTAGAGTCCTAGGTCTGTTAGGCAGAGGTGGCCTTCGAGGGCGGCCGGAGGGACGGCAGATGGCACGCGCGGGGCTGACCGCCGAGCGCCTCACGCGGGCGGCGGCGGACATGGCCGACGAGATCGGCTTCGAGAAGGTGACGGTCTCCGCGCTCGCGCGCAGATTCGGCGTCAAGGACGCGAGCCTGTACTCCCACGTCAAGAACCTGCAGGACCTCAGGACCAGGGTGGCGCTGTTGGCCCTGGAGGAACTCGCGGACGAGGCCGCGGCCGCGCTCGCGGGCCGGGCGGGCAAGGAGGCGCTGGTGGCCTTCGCGAGCGCCTACCGCACGTACGCGAAGGAGCATCCGGGGAGGTACACGGCGGCGCGTCTCCGGCTCGACCCGGAGACGGTGGCCGCCGGTGCGGCGGGTCGGCACGCGGAGATGATGCGGGCGATCCTGCGCGGCTACGACCTGCCGGAGCCGGACCAGACGGACGCCGTGCGCCTGCTGGGCAGCGTCTTCCACGGCTACGTGAGCCTTGAGGAGGCAGGCGGGTTCGACCACTCTCGCGCGGCCCGCGACGTAGACGACTCCTGGCGCCGCACCCTCGACGCCGTCGACGCCCTCCTCAAGAACTGGCCGCCCACCACCTGACCCCGTTCACCACCTGCGCCCGCCCCCGCGCCCGCACCCTGCGCCCGCACCCTGCGCCCGCCACACCGCCGCCGGTTCGTGCGGCCGATTCGTGTGGTGGGTTTGTGTGGCCAGTGTGCGAAAGGTGGGGTCAGGAGGAGACGGCTTGGCCGGGGGTGCCGGGGTCTATGCGGCGGTCGCGGTTGCGCTCGTTCCAGGCGCGCATGCGGGGCGGGTAGCCGACGATCTGCACGTCGTAGGCGGGGACACCGAGGTCGCGGGCGACCTTGCCGATGACCTTGGGGGAGCCGACGCGGCGGCGGGTCCACTCGCCGTCGTGGGCGACCGCGACCGCGGTGGTGTCGGTGGCGAACGTCTCCGGCTCGACGTAGAACTCGACGCCGCGGCGGTCGCGGGCGAAGGAGATCAGCGCCTCGATGTCGGCGTCTGTCGCCTCGCGGTCGAGCTTGGTCACCGTGGAGCCGCGGTGCCTGCGGATGCCGAATCGGTCCCGGAACCTCATCGCCTGTCCTGTCGTCGGTACGGGTCCCGGAGCGGGGGTTTCGGGACCGGTCGGGTGTCTGCGGACAACGAACTTCCGGCGTCACCGGGTTCCCGACACAGCGGCGGCGTCCCCGGCGAGCCGGGCACAGCACCCTAGACTGGCCGGGCCTGGGAGATCAACAGCGGGGGGTGTTGATGGACGGGCCGAACGTGGTCAGGCGGGCGGCCGCCGCCGTGCTCGCGGCCACCGTGTGCGGCGCGTTGAGCACATTGGGCCCGGGGCCGGGCCCACAGCGGGTCGGGCTCACCGCGGCGTCCGCTCCGGCGTCCGTACCTAAGAACCGCAGCGGTCCCGCTGGAAGCCAGCATGGCGGCGCGGGCAGCGCGGGCGTTACGGGCGGCGAGGACGGTGGTGCCGGCGGCGGCCAGGGCGGCGTCGGCGGCGGCCAGAGTGGTGCCGGTGGGCACGGTGGCGCGAGCAGCGGGCAGGGTGGTGGCGCGGGGTCCGGGCAAGGGAGCGTGGGTGCCGGGCAGGGTGGCGCGGGCAACGGCGCCGGTGGCGCTGGTGGCGGGCAGGGTGGTGCGGGCGGTGGGGCGGTGGGGGCTGGGGGGGTGCCGGGGGCGGCGTCTGCGGGGCGGGTGGACTGTCTGCGGGTGAAGTGTGTGGCGTTGACCTTTGATGACGGGCCCGCGGAGAGCACCGGGCGGCTGCTGGAGATCCTTGCCGCGCACCATGTGCGGGCGACGTTCTTCATCGTGGGGGAGCAGGCGGCCAAGTACCCCGATCTGGTGCGGCGCGAGACCGCGGCGGGGCACCAGGTCGCCGACCACAGCTACACCCACGCCGACCTCGGCAAGGCGTCCACGAAGAAGATCATGTCGGAGCTGACCAGGACGCAGGAGGCGATCCGGCGGGCGTCCGGGGTGACGCCGGTGATGCTCCGGCCGCCCTACGGGTCGGTGTCGAAGCGGCTGACCGCCATCACGCAGCGGATGGGGCTGGCGCAGGTGCTGTGGACGGTCGACCCGCTCGACTGGGAGCACCGGGACACCGGGTACGTCGAGCGGCGGGTGCTCAAGGCGGTGAGGCCCGGCTACATCGTGCTGATGCACGACATCCACCCGACGACGGTGGAGGCCGTCCCGGCGATCATCGAGAAGCTGGCGGCGAAGGGCTACACGTTCGTGACGGTGCCGGAGCTGTTCGGCGGGTCGCTCACCCCAGGGAAGGAGTACGTCCAGCTGAAGTCAGGGGAGCGTCAGGGTCTTCCCTGATGGTGCGGGCCCGTCGCCGCGCCGACCATGAGGTGTATGGACAGTGGTTACGCGGCGGGGGCTCTGCGGGTGTCGGACGCCGAGCGGGACGAGGTCGTCGGGCGGCTCCAGGAGGCGTACGCCGAGGGCAGGCTCGACCATGATGAGTTCGACATGCGCGCGCATCTGGCGATGACGTCGAAGACGCGGGACGACCTCGCGGCGGTCACCCGGGATCTGGCGCCGGTGCGGGGGCACGCCGGGGGCGCTCTGGAACTCGCGGAGCCGACGGGCGAGGACCGGATGCTGGCCGCGGCGGCGCACGCGGTGGCGGTGCCGACGCTGTTCGTCGGGCCGCTCGTGCTGATGCTGGTGAGCGGCAAGCGGTCGGAGTACATCAGGCGGCAGGCGAGGGAGGCGGTGAACCTCCAGGTCACCCTGCTACTGATCACGATCGTCACGTTCGGGGTCGGCGGGGCGCTGTACGCGGTGACGTGGATCCTGTCGTTCATCGCGGCGGTGTTCGCGCTCTCCGGGCGCGGCTTCCGCTACCCGTGGATCCTGCGCCTGGTGAAGTAGCCGTCCCGGCGAGGCGACGGCAGAGGACGGCGCGCCGGGGTTTGTCGGTGCGGACGGCAGGGGAGAAGTGAACGTTGGCCGCCGTCGGCGGCCGCGTCCCGAGGAGCCGGACCGCTGATGATCATCGCCGTGCCTTTATTCCCCTCTCTACCTGTGATGACCCTAACGTCCGGGTTATGTGGACGGTACATGGGATCATGGATTAACTATGCAAGGGAGGGGTAGATGACGGAGCTTGCGCTCAAGGGCGATCACCAGCGGGCGGTGGAGGCGCTCAGGCGGTCGTACGAGGCGATCCCGGCCGGCACGCCGGTGCGGCTGGCGAAGAAGACCTCGAACCTGTTCCGCTGGCGCGACCCCTCGGCGGCCCCCGGGCTGGACGTGTCCGGCTTCGACCGGGTGCTGAGCGTCGACGCGAACGAGCGGACGGCCCAGGTCCAGGGCATGACCACCTACGAGGACCTGGTCGACGCGACGCTTCCGCACGGGCTGATGCCGACGGTCGTCCCGCAGCTGAAGACGATCACGCTGGGCGGGGCGGTGACCGGGCTCGGGATCGAGTCGACGTCGTTCCGCGACGGCCTCCCGCACGAGGGCGTGCTGGAGATGGAGGTGCTCACCGGCGACGGGCGGATCGTCACCGCGACGCGCGACAACGAGCACTCCGACCTGTTCTACGGCTTCCCCAACTCCTACGGGACGCTCGGCTACTCGCTGCGGCTGAAGATCGAGCTGCGGCCGGTGCGGCCGTACGTCCGGCTGCGGCACCTGCGGTTCGGCGACGCGGCGGAGCTCGCGAAGGCGATGGGCGAGATCACCGAGTCCGGGGAGTTCGAGGGCGAGGCCGTCGACTTCCTGGACGGGACGGTGTTCAGCGCGGGCGAGCAGTACATCACCCTCGGCTTCTTCGCCGACGACGCGCCCTACACCTCCGACTACACCGGCCAGGGGGTCTACTACCGGTCGATCCAGGAGCGCTCGGTCGACTTCCTGACGGTGCGGGACTACATCTGGCGCTGGGACACCGACTGGTTCTGGTGCTCGGGCGCGTTCGGCGTGCAGAACCCGACCGTGCGGCGGCTGTGGCCGGACAAGTACAAGCGCTCCGACGTGTACCGCAAGATGGTCGCCTACGACCGCCGGTACCAGATCATCGCGCGTGTGGAGCGGTGGCGCGGGCTGCGTCCGCGCGAGGACGTCATCCAGGACATCGAGGTGCCGGTCGAGCGGCTGCCGGAGTTCCTGGAGTTCTTCCACGGCAAGGTGGGGATGAGCCCGATCTGGCTGTGCCCGCTGCGCGCGAGGGAGCGGTGGCCGCTGTACCCGCTGGAGGTCGGCCGCCCGTACGTCAACGTCGGGTTCTGGGGGACGGTCCGGCTTCCTCCCGGGCAGATCCCCGAGTACCACAACCGGCTGATCGAGCGCGAGGTCGCGAAGCTTGACGGCCACAAGTCCCTGTACTCGACCGCTTTTTACGGCAGGGACGAGTTCTGGCGGTACTACGACGGGGAGACCTACCGGCGGCTCAAGGGGGAGTACGACCCCGGCGAGCGGCTGCTGGACCTCTACGACAAGTGCGTGCGCGGACGCTGACCGGCGTCCGCGGATTCGGGGGTGGGACCCCGGGAGGGCCGGTGGTCGACCATCGTCGTCCCGTCCGGGGCGAAGAGACAGGAGGAACAAGATGACGCTGGCCAGGGTCTTCGAGCAGCTCGCCGGGGCTGAGGCGCCAGTGGAGTTCACGGCGTACGACGGTTCGAAGGCGGGCGTGCCCGGCGCGCCCATCCGGTTCGACGTCCGCTCGCCCTACGCGGTGTCCTATCTGGTGAATTCGCCGGGGGCGCTGGGACTGGCACGCGGGTACGTGACCGGCATGATCGACGTCAACGGCGACATGATCGAGGCGCTGACGACGATGCAGCAGGTGCTCAGCGACGTGACGCCGCGGGACAAGGCGCGGATCGTCGCCGGTGTGCTGCGGGACCCGCTGCTGCGCGCGGCGATGTCGCGGCGGCTGGACCCGCCGCCGCAGGAGGCTCCCTTCAGCCGCATCCCGTCGTGGCTGCGGCACTCCAAGCGGCGGGACGCGAAGGCGATTTCGCACCACTACGACGTGTCCAACACCTTCTACGAGTGGGTGCTGGGGCCGTCCATGGCCTACACGTGCGCGTGCTACCCCGAGGAGCACTCGACGCTGGAGGAGGCGCAGTTCCACAAGCACGACCTGGTCGCCAAGAAGATCGGGTTGCGGCCGGGGATGCGGCTGCTGGACGTGGGCTGCGGCTGGGGCGGCATGGTGATGCACGCCGCGAAGGAGTACGGCGTGAAGGCGCTCGGCGTGACGCTGTCGAAGCAGCAGGCCGAGTGGGCGCAGAAGGCGATCGCGGACCGGGGCCTGTCGGATCTCGCGGAGGTCCGGCACATGGACTACCGGGACGTGACGGAGACGGGCTTCGACGCGGTGAGCTCGATCGGGCTGACCGAGCACATCGGCAAGAAGAACCTGCCGTCCTACTTCTCGTTCCTGCACGGGAAGCTGAAGCGCGGCGGGCGGATGCTGAACCACACCATCACCCGCCCGAACAACCTGGCGCCTCCGCGCAAGGAGAACGGGTTCATCAACCGGTACGTGTTCCCGGACGGTGAGCTGGAGGGCCCCGGTTACGTCCAGCAGCAGATGAACGACGCGGGCTTCGAGATCCGGCACCAGGAGAATCTGCGCGAGCACTACGCGCGGACGCTCACCGCGTGGTGCCGGAACCTGGAGGAGCACTGGGACGAGGCCGTCGCCGAGGTCGGCGAGGGCACGGCCCGGGTGTGGCGCGTCTACATGGCGGGCTGCGTGCTCGGCTTCAACCAGAACTGGATCCAGCTGCACCAGACCCTGGGCGTGAAGCTCGACGAGGACGGCGGCAGCCGCATGCCGCTGCGTCCCGACTGGGGCGTGTGACCGCGCGAGCGCTCCCGCGAGTGGACGGCGGCGGGCCGGCCGGGTGACCCGGTCGGCCCGCCGCCGTCTTCGCGCATGGGCTCCTCCCGGCGGGGGAGTGAGGTGGCGTGAGCGGACGGGACGCCGGCGCGGTCGCGCGCCGGGCGCTGGGCCTGGAGCGGTTGCGGCCGGGGCAGCGCGAGGCGATGGAGGCGCTCGCCGCGGGCCGTGACGCGCTGGTCGTCATGCCGTCGGGCGGCGGCAAGTCGGCCGTGTACGAGGTCGCCGGGATCATGCTGGCCGGTCCGGTCGTGGTGGTGTCCCCGCTGGTGTCGCTGCAGCGCGACCAGGCGCTGGGGCTGCGGGAGGCGGGGCTGGAGACGCACGTGCTGAACGCGTCGACGGCGCGTGGGCGGCGGGAGAAGGCCGAGGCGGCCCTGACGGGGACCAGAGCGGCGTTCGTGTTCATGGCTCCCGAGCAGCTTCTCCGCGACGACGTGCGCCGGTTGCTCACCGGTGCGCCGCCCGCACTGCTGGTGGTGGACGAGGCGCACTGCATCTCGGCGTGGGGCCACGACTTTCGTCCCGACTACCTCCGGCTGGGCGCGGTCGTGGCGGCGCTCCCGGAACGTCCGGTGGTGGCGGCGTTGACCGCGACGGCGGCGCCGCCTGTCCGCGCCGAGATCGCCGAACGGCTGGGACTGCGCGATCCGGTGGAGGTCGTCCGGGGGTTCGACCGGCCGGAGATCCGGCTCGCGGTGCGCAGGTTCCGGGACGCCGACGAGCAGTCCGACGCCGTCGTGGAGGCCGCGCAGGAGATGGAGGGCTCCGGTCTCGTCTACGCGGGCACCCGCCGGGACACCGTCCGGTACGCCGACCGGCTGGACGGTGCCCGTCCCTATCATGCGGGGCTGCCCAAGAGTGAGCGCGACGAGGTGCAGGCGTCGTTCATGGACGGCGCGACGAGGATCGTCGTGGCGACCAACGCGTTCGGCATGGGCATCGACAAGCCCGACATCCGCTTCGTCCTCCACGCGAACGTTCCGGGGTCGCTCGACGCGTACTACCAGGAGATCGGGCGGGGCGGACGCGATGGCGGGCGCGCCGACGCGGTCTGCTTCTACCGCTCCGACGACCTGGCCCTGCCGAAGTTCTTCACCGGAGGCCTCCCGGACGAGGACACGGTCGCGGCCGTGTACGGCGCCGTGAACGAGGGGCCGGCGACCCGCCGGGATCTGGCCCGGCGGATCGGGGTCTCCGCTCGCCGGCTCGCCGTCGTCCTCGATCTGCTGGAGGAGGCCGATGCCGTGCGGCTGCGCAGGCGCGTCCTGCCCGTCCGCGACGCGCCCGGGACGGACGAGGTGGTCGCGAGGGTGACGCACCTCGCCGAGCAGCGGCGCGATGTGGAACGGACACGCATCGAGATGATGCGCCGCTACTGCGAGCTGACCGACTGCCGCCGCCGCTTCCTGCTGCGGTACTTCGGTGAGAGGTACGACAAGCGGTGCGGACAGTGCGACAACTGCGAGGCGGGACGCGCCGAAGCGCGCGCGGACAACCGGACGTTCCCCACGGGCGCGCAGGTGGAGCACCGCGAATGGGGCCACGGGCAGGTGGTGGACGGGGAAGGCGACCGCGTCACCGTCCTGTTCGACGATGTCGGCTACCGGGAGCTGCTCGTGGAGTCGGTCCTCGACCACGACCTCCTCAAGCGCATCTGACCGCCCGCGATCATCCGCGCGCGAACCGTCCGCGATCAACCGCCCGCGATGCCGCGCTCGATCCGGGCGAGCCAGGCGTCCACGGGCCCGAGCGTGAGCAGGCCGCTGCCCGCGCCCGCGAGCTCCCCGGCGGCGGGCAGCAGGCGGCTGCGGGCGCGCTCCAGGAGCGGCGTGTCGCCGAGTTCCAGCGCGACCGCGGCCTCCAGGCAGCACATCGCCTCGTACATCAGGTCGGCGGGCGGCTCCGGCAGGGCGTGCAGCGCCGCCTTCGCCTCGTCGCGCCGCCCGGCGTTCAGCAGCGCGAACGGTTCGGCCCAGGGGCGGTACGGCCCCCAGTCGTCGTCCATGTCGACCTCGACCCGATTCCGGCCGCCGAGCAGGCGCGCGCTGAGCAGCGCGAGGGGCAGCAGTCCCGCCGACAGCCCGGGCATTCCGGCGCCGTCCAGCGACCCGGCCGCCGCCCGGTACGCCGCCTCCGTCTCCGCCACCGAGGCCCGCCCGGACGCGGCCAGCCGCAGCGCCGCGTACCACTGCGTGAACACCCCGACCAGCGGGCGTTCGTGGCGTTCGGCCAGCCGGTCGACCTCGGCCGCGTGGACGTCGGCCGTCGCGAAGTCGCCGAGCCCGCCGCGGGCCTGGACCCGCACGAGGTGCCCGAGGACCTCGAAGCTCGCCAGGCCGTGCCGGGCCGACACCTCGACCAGCTCGGCGCCGATCGCGTCCCTGCGGGCGGCGAGCCCCGCCCGCGTGCACGACTGCATGAACGCGCCGTTGAGCGCGAACGCCAGCACCGCCGGATCGTCCAGCCGCCGCGCCAGCGCCTCCGCCTCCGCGGCGGCCTCCGGGCCCCGCGGCGACCGGGTCCCGCGCATCTCCAGCGCGATCGTGGACAGCAGCCGCGCCCGCGTCGCGTCGTGTGCGGGCTCCGGTGGCAGCCCGGCCAGGGCGCGTTCGGCCGCGGCGACGATCCGGCGCGCGAGCTCCGGGTCGTCGCTGCGCGTCCAGACCGCCGGGACGTCGTAGGCGCCGATCACGCGGGCGGTCAGCTCCGGGTCGCCGAACTCCTCCGCCGCGGCGACCGCCGCCAGCCGGTGCCCTCGCGCCGCCTCCAGCCCCGGGCCCCCGGTCACCGCGAGGTCGCGGATCAGGCCGATCGTCGAGTCCAGCCGCGTGCGGGCGCTCGCCGCGACCGTCCGGTCGTAGTCGGCCGCCGCCCGCGTCCACAGCCGCGCCGCCGCCGACTCCGGCTCGGCCGGCCGGTCCAAGCCCGGGTCCTGGGCGAGCACGGACGACTCCATCCGCCGCAGCTCAGGTCCCGGGTCCAGGCCGAGCTGCCCGGCGAGGATGTCGCGGGCCCGGCGCAGCACCGCCAGCGCGTCGGCCTGCCGTCCCGTCCGGTACAGGGCGAGCGCGAGCAGCCGCCAGCCGGATTCCCGCCACGGATGCTCGCTGACGTGCGCGTCGAGGTCCGGCACGGTCTCGGCGGCCAGCCCGGCGTCGAGCCGCGCCTGCGCCCGCCGCTCCACCGCGTGCAACCGTAGTTCGGCCAGCCGGGAACGCTCCGCCCGGGTCCAGTGCTCGGCGGCGAAGTCGGCGTAGGCGGGCCCGCGCCACCAGCTCAGCGCCTCGTCCAGTGCGGCCTGAGCCCGGGCGGGCGGCAGTTCGGCGGCGCCGGAGACGGCCTGCTCGAACCGCCAGGCGTCCACCTCGCCCGGCTCCGCGCGCAGCGCGTATCCCGGCCCCTCGGTGACCAGCAGACGGGACGCGGTGCGCGGCGGGCGGTCGGGCTCCAGCGCCCGGCGCAGCGCGGCCACGAACGTCCGTATTGCGCCGACCGCGCCCGGCGGCGGGACGTCCCACAGGTCGTCGACCAGCAGGCCGACCGGGACGACCCGGCGGCGGGCGATGATCAGCCGGGCGAGCACGGCGCGGTGCCGCGGCCCCTTCAGAGCGATCGGCGCGCCTGCCACGTCCGCGCCCGCCGCGTCCCAGGCCGTCACCGGCCCCAGCACCCCGAACACGACCCCCACCCGTCTCGCCCTTCCCAGCCGGCCGCCCCTGGTCACGGTAGCGCGCTGACCGGATGCTCATTCGCGCCCCCCAACCTGGTGATGACCGCTCATGAAGAAGAAGGGCAACACCATGACCACGACGATCAACGGTTTCGACTACCGGCGGGTCCCCGTCGCCGACGGCGTGTCCCTGAACGCGGCCGTCGGTGGCTCGGGGAGCCCGGTCGTGCTGCTGCACGGCTTCCCGCAGACGCACCTCATGTGGCGGCACGTCGCCGCCGACCTGGCCGCAGATCACACCGTGATCTGCCCGGACCTGCGCGGGTACGGCGCGAGCGACAAGCCGGACGAGGCCGGCCCGGACACCTACTCCAAGCGCACCATGGCCGCCGACACCGTCGCCCTGGCCCGCGCGCTCGGGCACGAGCGCTTCGCGCTGACCGGACACGACCGCGGCGCCCTGGTCGCCTTCCGCGCCGGCCTCGACCACCCGGACGCGATCACCCATCTGGCCTGCCTGGACGTGCTGCCCACCCTGGAGATGTGGGACGCGATGCACGGCGTGAGCGCCGCCGTCGGGTTCCACCTCTACCTGATGGCGCAGCCGCCCGGCCTGCCGGAGCAGATGATCGCCGCGACCGCCGACGCCTTCTTCGGCCACTTCCTCGACGTCTGGGGCGCCGGCCCGGAGGCGATCCCCGCCGACGTCCGCGCCGCCTACCTGGACTCCTGCCGCGCCGCCGTCCCGTCGATCGTCGCCGACTACCGCGCGTCCGCCGGCGTCGACGTCGAGCACGACCAGGCCGACCGGGACGCCGGCAACCGGCTGCGGATGCCGGTCGCCGTCCTGCAGCAGGACTGGGGCGCCGCGCTCGGTTACGACGCGCGGGCGCTGTGGTCCGCCTGGGCGCCGGACCTGGTGCACGCGACCGTCGACCACGGCCACTTCATGGCCGAGCAGGCGCCCGCCGAGATCGCCAAAGCCCTCCGCGACCTCCTGGTGCGCTGAGCGGCCCCGCGCGGGGGGGCCGCTCAGTCGGACAGCCAGTCGAGGATGCGGCGGTTGACGTCGGCGGGCCGGTCCAACTGGAGGAAGTGGCCGCCGCCGGCGACGAGGTCGGCGCGCGAGCCCGGCGGGAGGGCGGCCAGCACGGCGCTGAGGTCGTCTCCGGGGGCGACGATGTCGGGCCCCAGACAGCCGTCCTCGGAGCCGTGCAGGTAGAGGACGGGGCGCTCGCCCACCGACGAGGCCGCCTTCTGCTCGGCGGCATAGCGTTCGATGTGGCGGGACGGGTCGAACATCGCGCGGTAGTAGCCGATCGCGGCCGCCAGGTTGTCCGGCGTGGCCAGGCAGTCCATGACGTGGTCGACGTCTTCCGCGGCGTAGCCGGAGTCCTTCGGCGACCAGTCCCGCCACAGGCCCTCGATGAACGAGCGGTTGACGGCGGCCTCCGCCAGCGGCGTCTGGAACAGGAAGATGTAGAACGAGCGCTTGAGCTGCTCGTAGTCGAAGAAGGCCGTCACCATCACCGCGAGAGGCGGGACGGACATGGCGACGGCCTTGCGCCAGCGGCCGGGGGCCGACGCGGCGGCGCCGTAGGCGGCGAAGGCGCCCCAGTCGTGCCCGATGACGACGGCGTCGGAGCCGCCGCCGAAGGCCTCGTGCAGGGCGTTGGCGTCGGCGGCGAGGGCGCCGCCCTGGTAGGCGCCGTCCTCCGGGACGGACGTGGGGGCGTACCCGCGCATGAAGGGCGCGACCGCGCGGTGGCCGGCGGCGGCGAGTTCGGGGAGCAGGTGCCGCCAGGTGTGCGCCGAGTCCGGGAAGCCGTGCAGGCACAGCGCGAGCGGCCCGTCCTCGGGCCCCGCCGCCAGGTATCCGAACTCCAGCCCGTTCGCCTTGACCGATCCGGTCGTGATGTCGCCCATGCGGGTGATCGCCTCCTTGGTCCCGCCGCGACGCTACCCCGGCGCGTCCGGGCCGGATCGGGCCGGGTGCGGCCACGTCACAGCATCGCTACGGATACATGTGTCTGAATACGTATTTACATCGAATTCCGTTGTCATCTAGCATCAGGACAACTGGATCGCTCGCATTTCTGGGGCGTCCTTGGTCGTGACAAGGGAAGCGTGATGACGGAGCCGGACAGGACCAGCCAGCAGAACGAACCGATGCAGAGGGCGGCCCGCGACCATCTGTGGATGCACTTCGCGCGGCACTCGGCGGCGCAGGACGGCGCCGAGATCCCGGTGATCGTCCGCGGCGAGGGCCCGTACGTCTACGACTCGTCGGGCCGGCGCTACCTCGACGGGCTGTCCGGGCTGTTCACCGTCCAGGCCGGGCACGGCCGCGAGGAGCTGGCGCAGGCCGCCGCCAAGCAGGCCGCCGAGCTGGCCTACTTCCCGATCTGGTCGTACGCGCACCCGAAGGCCGTCGAGCTGGCCGAGCGCCTCGCCGGGCTGGCGCCGGACGGCCTGGACCGGGTGTTCTTCACCACCGGCGGCGGCGACGCCGTGGAGAGCGCCTGGAAGCTCGCCAAGCAGTACTTCAAACTGACCGGCAAGCCCACCAAGCACAAGGTGATCAGCCGCGCGGTCGCCTACCACGGCACCCCGCACGGCGCGCTGTCGCTGACCGGCCTGCCGGGGCTGAAGGCGCCGTTCGAGCCGCTGGTGCCGAGCGCGTTCCGGGTGCCCAACACCAACATCTACCGGGCGTCCGAGCACGGCGACGACCCGGAGGCGTTCGGCCGCTGGGCCGCGGACCGGATCGAGGAGGTCATCGAGTTCGAGGGGCCCGAGACGGTCGCCGCGGTGTTCCTGGAGCCGGTGCAGAACGCGGGCGGCTGCTTCCCGCCGCCGCCCGGGTACTTCCAGCGCGTCCGCGAGATCTGCGACCGGCACGATGTGCTGCTGGTGTCGGACGAGGTGATCTGCGCGTTCGGCCGGCTCGGCACGATGTTCGGCGCGCAGCGGTTCGACTACACCCCCGACATCATCACCTTCGCCAAGGGCGTGACGTCCGGGTACTCGCCGCTTGGCGGGATGCTCGTCGCCGACCGGCTGTTCGAGCCGTTCAAGCACGGAACGGCGATGTTCGCGCACGGCTACACCTTCGGCGGCCACCCGGTGTCGGCGGCGGTGGCGCTGGCGAACCTCGACCTGTTCGAGCGCGAGGACCTCCTCGGCCACGTGATGCGCAACCGCGACGCGTTCCGCGCGACGCTGGAGCGGCTGCGCGACCTGCCGATCGTCGGGGACGTCCGCGGCGACGGCTACTTCTACGGCATCGAGCTGGTCAAGGACGGGGACACCCGGGAGACCTTCGACGACGACGAGTCGGAGCGGCTGCTGCGCGGCTTCCTCGACAAGGCGCTGTACGAGGCGGGCCTGTACTGCCGCGCCGACGACCGCGGCGACCCGGTCGTCCAACTGGCGCCGCCGCTGATCTGCGACCAGTCGCACTTCGACGAGATCGAGCAGATCCTGCGGTCGGTCCTGACGGAGGCGTGGACGCGGCTGTGATCCTTCCGGGCGCGCCCGTGCCCGGCGCGGGGCGGGCGCGCCCGGAGGCGGGACGATCCACCTCGAACGTGCGGAACCGCCCCGGGCCGCCGGGGATGGGGTCTACGCTCGGGGGCGGTGTGATGCGGGTCACCGCGCCGTCCGGTGTCGGTCATGCACTTTACTTTGAGACAGTGCATGTAAACCGAATCACGTTCGGACGAGGTGATAGCACGTGCTCGAGGTCGAGGACATCAACCTGACGGACTGGGAGTTCTGGCGCCGGCCGCACGACCAGCGGCACGAGGCGTTCAAGGCGCTGCGATGGCATCCCGAACTCGTCAGGTTCGAAGAGCCGGACATCATCATCGCGCCGCAGGGGCCGGGCTACTACGCGCTGACCCGGCACGCCGACGTCGTCGAGGCGTCCCGCCGCCCGCAGGACTTCTGCTCCGGCCGCGGCGCGATCAGCATCCCGGACATGCCCGGCGACATGCACGAGTACTTCGGCTCGATGATCAGCATGGACGACCCGCGGCACGCCAAGATCCGCCGGATCGTGTCCCGGGCGTTCTCGCCGCGGATGATCCAGCGGTTCGAGGACCGGGTCGAGGCGGTCGCCGCCGAGATCGTCGGCAGCGTCGCGGCCGGCGGCGGCAGCGGCGACTTCGTCGCGGACGTGGCCGCCCGCCTCCCGCTGAAGATCATCTGCGACATGATGGGCATCGCCGAGGACCAGTACCAGACCGTCCTGGACGCGACCAACGTCATCCTCGCGGGCAACGACGCCGAGTTCGTCCCCTCCGGCGACCCCGAGCAGCTCGCCCTCGCCCTGCTGACCGCCGGCGAGACGCTGCGCGGCCTGGTCGAGGAGCTCGGCCGGCGGCGCCGCGAGGACCCCACCGACGACCTGACGTCCGCGCTGGTCAACGCGAACATCGACGGGGAGTCGCTGACCGACCAGGAGCTGGGATCGTTCTTCATCCTGCTCGTCGTCGCCGGCAACGAGACGACCCGCAACGCCATCGCGCACGGCCTGGACCTGCTCACCCGCAACCCCGACCAGCGCGCCCTGCTCACCGAGGACTTCGACGGCCGCATCGCCGGCGCCGTCGAGGAGATCGTGCGGTACGTGTCGCCGGTCATCTGGATGCGCCGCACCGCGACCCGCGACACCACGCTGAACGGCCACGAGATCAAGGAGGGCGACAAGCTCGTCCTCTACTACTGGTCGGCGAACCGCGACGAGTCGGTCTTCACCGACCCGGAGAGGTTCGACATCCTGCGCGACCCCAACCCGCACGTCGGCTTCGGCGGTCCAGGCCCGCACTTCTGCCTGGGCGCCCACCTGGCACGCCGGGAGGTCACCGTGATGTTCCGCGAGCTGCTGGCCAAGGTGCCCGGGATCAAGGCCGGCGAGCCCGACCGGCTGGAGTCCAACTTCATCAACGGGATCAAGCGCCTGCCGTACACGATCTGAACCCGCGGGGCGGGCCCCCTTGACGCCGGTGCCGGCTTTGTCACGATGGCGGAGGGCCCGCCACGCGGGACGGCCCAGCGCGGGAGGCGACACATGACGACCGGCACCATCCGCCCCGAGGACGTCGACCTGTCCGACCTGGAGTTCTGGGCGCGGCCGCTGAGCGAGCGCAACGCGGCGTTCACCGCGCTGCGCTCGCTCGACCGGCCGCCGTTCTTCGCCGAGCCGGACATGTCGTTCATCGGCGCCGAGAGCGGGCCCGGCTACTACGCGCTCGTCCGGCACGCCGACATCATCGAGGCCAGCCGCACGCCGCAGGTGTTCTGCTCCTCGCGCGGCAACATCGCGGGCACCTTCGATCCGCCGCCGGAGTTCCTGGAGTACTTCGGCTCGATGATCAACATGGACGACCCTCGGCACGCCCGGCTGCGCCGGATCGTCTCGCGCGCCTTCACCCATCGGATGATCGCGAAGATCGAGGACGACATCGTCCGGGCCGCGGTGCGGATCATCGAGGACGTCCGGCCGGCCGGGGGCGGCGACTTCGTCACCGAGGTCGCCGCCCGCCTCCCGCTGAAGATCATCTGCGATCTGATGGGCATCCCCGAGGAGCGCTACCAGCGGGTCTTCGACCTTTCCAACACGGTGATCGGCGCCTTCGACCCCGAGTACGTGCCCGACTTCGCCGAGGTCGCCGCGGCGATCCTCGCGGCCGCCGAGGAGCTGCGCGGCATGGTCCGCGACCTCGCAGCCGAGCGGATCGAGCGGCCCGCCGACGACCTCACCTCCGCCCTCGTCCACGGCAACGTCGACGGGGAGTCGCTGACCGACCAGGAGTTGGGGTCGTTCTTCATCCTGCTCGTCGTCGCGGGCAACGAGACGACCCGCAACGCCATCGCGCACGGACTGAAGCTGCTCACCCTCAACCCCGAACAGCGCGACCGCTGGAAGTCCGACTTCGACCGGTACGCCCCGACGGCGGTCGAGGAGATCGTCCGCCTGGCCAGCCCGGTCACGTTCATGCGCCGGACGGTCACCCGCGACTACGAGCTGAACGGGCAGCGCTTCAAGGACGGCGACAAGGTCCTCATGTACTACTGCTCGGCCAACCGCGACGAGGCCGTCTTCCCCGACCCGGACGCCTTCGACATCACCCGCGACCCCAACCCGCACCTCGGCTTCGGCGCCGCGGGCCCGCACTTCTGCCTGGGCGCCCACCTGGCGCGGCAGGAGATCACGGTGATGTTCCGCGAGCTGTTCCGTCAGCTGCCCGACATCCGCTCGACCGCGCCACCGGAACGGCTCTACTCCAGCTTCATCAACGGCATCAAGCACCTGCCCTACGAGTTCTGAGGCGGCCGAGAAGGGACCCCGTCCGAAGCCGGGATCGGCGATACCACCTTGGGGCCGGCCGCGTCCGGGCTGAACGCCCCGGCCCCTCCGGTACGGCGGGTCAGCGGAGTTCGCGCTTGAGGATCTTGCCGGTGGCGGTCATCGGCAGCTCGTCGCGGAACTCCACGATCCGCGGGTACTTGTAGTTGGCGAACTGCTCCTTGCCCCACGCGATCAGCTCGTCCTCGGTCACCGCGGCGCCAGGCTTGCGGATCACGTACGCCTTGACCTCCTCGCCGTGGCTCGGATGGGGGACGCCCACCACGGCGGCCAGCGAGACGTCCGGGTGGGTCATGAGGACCTCTTCCAGCTCCCGCGGGTACACGTTGTAGCCGCCCCGGATGATCATGTCCTTGGAGCGGTCGATGATGTAGTAGTAGCCGTCCTCGTCGCGGCGGGCCACGTCGCCGGTGCGGAACCAGCCGTCCCTGATCGCCTCGGCGGTCGCCTCGGGCCGGTTGTAGTAGCCCTTCATGACGTTGTGGCCCCGTACGGCGATCTCGCCGGGCCCCTCGCCCTCGACGTCCTTCCACTCGTCGTCGACGAGCTTCATGTCCACGCCCCAGACCGGCAGGCCGATCGAGCCCGGCTTGGTCGGCCGGTCCGGGCGGTTGAACGAGCAGACCGGCGAGGTCTCCGACAGCCCGTAGCCCTCCAGGACGTTCATCCCGAACTTCTCGCGGACGCCCTTGATGACCTCCATCGGCAGCGCCGCGCCGCCCGACGCCGCGACCCGCAGGTTCTCCCGGATCGTCGCGACGTCCTCGGCGGAGGTGTCGTCGCTCAGCAGCGCCCAGTACATGGTCGGGACGCCGGCGAAGATGGTCACCTTCTCCTTCACCATCAGCTCGACCGCCTCCTTGGCGTCGAACCGCGGCTGCATGACGAGCGTGCCGCGCCGGTAGAACCCGACGTTCATCACGCACGTCTGCCCGAAGATGTGGAAGAGAGGCAGCGTCACCAGCGACGTGTCGTGCAGCGTCCGCGCGAACAGCGTGTCGTCGACCATCGCGTTCATCAGCAGGTTGCCGTGCGTCAGCTCGGCGCCCTTGGGCTGACCGGTCGTCCCGCTGGTGTAGATGATCACCGCGGTGTCGGTGCCCTCGGTCCGCTCGGCGTCGAACGTGCCGGGGTGGCCGGCGAGGGCCGCCCAGAACAGCTCGGCGCCCTCGATCGGCGACTCGGTCGCGGCCGGGTTCGCCGGCAGCAGGAAGAAGTGCTCGCAGCCGGGGGCGTTCTGGAACCCGGCGTGGCCGGTCTCGCCGAGCGGCAGCTGCGGCGTCCCCTCGAAGCAGAAGAACGCCTTGGCGTCGGAGTCGCTCAGGTGGTAGGCGATCTCCCGCGGCTTGAGCAGCACGTTCAGCGGGACGACCACCGCGCCCGCCTTCAGCGCCCCGAAGTAGACCATCGGGAAGTACGGCAGGTTCGGGCTGGACAGCGCGATCTTGTCGCCGGGGCCGATGCCGCGCGACCGCAGCAGGTTCGCGACCTGGTTCGCGACCTGGTCGACGAAGGAGTACGAGAGCCGCAGGTCGCCGAACACGACGGCGTCGCGGTCGGGCGTCTCCCTGGCGGCGTCCTCCAGCAGCACGGACAGGTTGAGCATGGCACTCCTCGCGCGGGACGGTGACCGGCCGGTTTGTCACCGAGGAGTCTATGACCAGGTGGCCAGGCGGGACGCGCGGTCCCGCCCGGCCACGGGGTGCGGGCGCCCGGAGCGGAGGGGCCTGCGGAGGGGGGTCGGTCACCGGGCGGACGCCGGGGAGGTCACCCGAAGTCGACGTCCGAGCACTGGTAGAAGGCGTTGCCGGTGTCGGCGATGTCCCAGACGGCGAGGATCATGTGCCGGCCGTGCTTGGCGGGCAGCGTCCCGCTGTGGCTGACGTCGTACGCCGGGCGCTGGCCGCCGTAGTTCACCTGCAGGAACGGCGTCAGGTCGAGCTGCGCACGAGTGAGCGGACGGGTGGGGTCCCAGCCGTCGCGGGTGATGAAGTAGCGGAACGAGGTGGTGGCGTGGGCGGCGGTGAGGTGCCAGGTGAAGGTGTACGGCCCACTGGCCACCTGCGTGGCGGGCCAGGTGCCGCCGCGCGGGTCGTCGAGCGGGGCCCAGCGGCTGTCGCCGGCCGCGCAGAGCGTCCCGTCGGCGGGGCCGGACTGGGGGAAGCCCTTCGGGCCTTCCGTGCTCTGCGGTTCCCACTGGATGGGCCCGCAGTCCTGGACGGCGCCCTGCTTGCAGAGGAGCGCCCGGCTGGGCGGGCTGTTGGTGTAGCCGTGGGCGAGTGCGGGAGCGGCGGTGAGGAGCGTGGCGCCGGCGCCCAGGGCGGCGGCGATGGCGAGAGTGGACTTGCGTGGCATGCGCGTCTCCTTGGCGGGGGTGGCCCCCTCTGGATGAGGGGGCGGGAGCGAGCCTCGGCCGGAGCCTCCAATAAATAGGAAAGTTTCCTTTTGGAAGAGGATGGGTCTTCGGCGCCGCCGCGTCAACCCCTTCCCGGCCCCGCCGAGCCCCCGCCGCAAGGCTTGCGGTTGCGCTACTCTTGATGTATGTCGGCCAGGCTGCTCCTTCGACGACCACGTTGACGCATCGACGTCGACGTGGTGGCCCCTCCTGCGCGAGGGGTCGTTTCATGTGGCGGAGAGCCCGTTGGCCCTGTGAACCTCAGATGGATACCGGAGCGGAAGCGTGAGCAGCGACGAGCAGTACGACCCACGGGCGGTTCAGGACAAGTGGCAGGCCCGCTGGGCGGAGCTCGACCCCTTCGCGGCCGAGGAGAAGGACGACGGCCGCGAGCGGCGCTACGCGCTGGACATGTTCCCCTACCCCAGCGGTGACCTGCACATGGGGCACGCGGAGGCGTTCGCCATCGGCGACGTCGTCGCCCGCTACTGGTTCCAGCGCGGCCGCAACGTCCTGCACCCCATCGGCTGGGACTCCTTCGGCCTGCCCGCCGAGAACGCCGCGATCAAGCGCGACTCGCACCCCGCCGAGTGGACCTACGCCAACATCGAGACGCAGGCCGCCTCCTTCCACCGCTACGCGCCGTCCTTCGACTGGTCCCGCAGGCTGCACACCTCCGACCCGGAGTACTACAGGTGGACGCAGTGGCTGTTCCTGCGCTTCTACGAGCGGGGCCTGGCCTACCGCAAGGGCGGCCACGTCAACTGGTGCCCGAAGGACCAGACCGTCCTGGCCAACGAGCAGGTCGTCGGCGGGCACTGCGAGCGGTGCGGCGCGCTGGTCGAGAAGCGCGTGCTGACCCAGTGGTACTTCAAGATCACCGACTACGCGGACCGGCTGCTGGACGACATGGCGCAGCTGGAGGGCAAGTGGCCCGAGCGCGTCCTGCTGATGCAGCGCAACTGGATCGGCCGTTCCACCGGCGCCGACGTCGACTTCGCGATCGAGGGCCGGGACGAGCCCGTCACCGTCTACACAACCCGTCCCGACACCCTGTTCGGCGCCACGTTCATGGTCGTCGCCGCCGACGCCGCGCTGGCCGAGGAGGTCTGCCACCCCGACCAGCGCGCCGCGTTCGAGGCCTACCGCGAGGAGGTCTCGCGGGAGAGCGAGATCGAGCGGCTGTCCACCGAGCGCGAGAAGACCGGCGTGTTCCTGGGCCGCTACGCGGTCAACCCGGTCAACGGCGAGCGGCTGCCGGTCTGGGCGTCGGACTACGTGCTGGCCGAGTACGGGCACGGCGCGATCATGGCGGTGCCCGCGCACGACCAGCGCGACCTGGACTTCGCGCTGAAGTTCGGGCTGCCCGTCCGCGTCGTGGTCGAGACCGGGCTGCCCGACCCCGCCGAGACCGGCATCGCCACCCCCGGCGACGGCCGGCTGGTCAACTCCGGCCCGATCGACGGGATGGGCAAGGCCGACGGCATCGACCGCATCATCGAGGTGCTGGACGAGCGCGGAACCGGACGCGCCTCTGTCAACTTCCGGCTGCGCGACTGGCTGGTCTCCCGGCAGCGGTTCTGGGGCTGCCCGATCCCGATCGTGCACTGCGAGGCGTGCGGCGAGGTCCCCGTCCCCGACGACCAGCTGCCCGTCCGGCTGCCGGAGAACCTGCGCGGCGCCGACCTGGCCCCCAAGGGCACCTCGCCGCTGGCGTCCGCGTCCGAGTGGGTCAACGTCGCGTGCCCCAAGTGCGGCGGCGCCGCCAGGCGCGACACCGACACCATGGACACCTTCGTCGACTCGTCCTGGTACTACTTCCGGTACTGCTCGCCCGGCTACGAGGACGGCCCGTTCGACGTCGAGCAGGTCCGCAAGTGGATGCCGATCGACCAGTACACCGGCGGCGTCGAGCACGCGATCCTGCACCTGCTGTACAGCCGGTTCTTCACCAAGGTCCTGTACGACATGGGCATGGTCGACTTCACCGAGCCGTTCACCCGGCTGCTGAACCAGGGCCAGGTGATCCTGAACGGCAGCGGGATGTCGAAGTCGACCGGCAACCTGGTCGACCTGGGCGACCAGATCGGCGAGTTCGGCGTGGACGTCGTCCGGCTGGCGATGCTGTTCTCCGGCCCGCCCGAGGACGACATCGACTGGGCCGACGTGTCCCCGCACGGCATGTCCAAGTTCCTGACCCGGGTGCACCGCATCGCCACCGAGGTCTCCTGCGCGCCGGGCACCGACCCGGCGTCCGGCGACACCGGGCTGCGCCGCGCCACCGCCCGCACCGTCGACGAGGCCACGAAGATGGTCGAGACGCAGCGGTTCAACGTGGCGATCGCGCGGATCATGGAGCTGGTCACCGCGACCCGGCGGGCGATCGACTCCGGGCCCGGCGCGGCCGACCCGGCCGTCCGCGAGGCCGCCGAGGCCATCGCGGTGGTGCTGTCGCTGTTCGCCCCCTACACCGCCGACGAGGCGTGGGAGCTGCTGGGACGCACCGCGCCGGTGATCCACGCGGGCTGGCCGAAGGCCGACCCGGCGCTGCTGGTGGAGGAGTCGGTGACCTGCGTCGTGCAGGTCGCCGGCAAGGTCCGCGACCGGCTGGAGGTGCCGCCCGGCATCGCCGGCGAGGAGCTGGAGCGGTTGGCGCTGGACTCGGCGAAGATCCGCGACGCGCTGGGCGGCGCGGAGATCGCCAAGATCATCGTCCGCGCGCCGAAGATCGTGAACATCGTCCCGAAGCGCTAGCGGCGGCCTGGGACGCGCAGAGGCGGCCGCGGGGACCAGCCCCGCGGCCGCCTCTCGGTGTCGCTCCCGCGCCGGACCCGTGACGCGCCGGGCCGCGTCGTGCGCTACATCTTGCGCAGGACCGCCACGACGCGTCCGAGCACGGACGCCTCGTCGCCGGGGATCGGCTCGTAGGCCGCGTTCTGCGGCATCAGCCAGATGTGGCCGTCGCGGCGCTTGAAGGTCTTCACCGTCGCCTCGCCGTCGATCATGGCGGCGACGATGTCGCCCTGCTCGGCGACCGGCTGCTGGCGGACCACGACCCAGTCGCCGTCCGCGATCGCCGCCTCGATCATCGAGTCGCCGGTGACCTTCAGCAGGAAGTGCGTGCCCTCGCCGACGAGCTGCTTGGGCAGCGTGAAGACGTCCTCCACGGCCTCCTCGGCCAGGATCGGCCCGCCGGCGGCGATCCGGCCGACGAGCGGGACGTAGGCCGGCGCGGGCCGCGTCGCGGTCGGCTGGCCGCCCACCGCCTCGTAGGAGTCGGGCTCGGTGCGCACCGGCGTCGTGCCGGGGACCCGCACCTCGACCGCGCGCGGGCGGTTCGGGTCGCGCCGCAGGTAGCCCTTGCGCTGCAGGGCCCGGAGCTGGTGCGACACGCTGGAGGTGCTGGTCAGGCCGACCGCCTCGCCGATCTCGCGCATCGAGGGCGGGTACCCCCGGCGCTGGACCGAGTCGCGGATCACCTCCAGCACCATGCGCTGCCGCTGGGTCAGGCCCGTTTCGTCCATGGGCCCGTCGGGCAGCTCCCGGACCTTGCTCATCGCTCGTCGCCTCCCGGGCGCCTCGGCTCCGTCACTCCTTGCAATGAACGCTATCGCGTCCGGACGAAATGATCAAACAATTGTTCGAAGATGTGCTCGCGTTTCGCGGGTGGGCTGCGGTACAACATCGTACAGGCGTTCGATCGAAAATCCATTCGAAGTCCAGGAGGGTGAGATGCCCGATTCGTCGTCCGGGGAACGCGCTCCGCTGCGCCTCACCCGCCGCGGGCGCGCCGTACTGGTCGCCTTCGCCGCCGCCTTCACGCTCGCCGCCCTGTGGCTGGACGGCGGCACCGGCGCCTTCGCGGGCGGGCGCGCGCAGCACCACGGTCCGTCCGGGCATGTCCGGAGCACGGTCGTCGAGCCCGGCGACACGCTCTGGCGCATCGCCACGGACAGTGATCCCGGCGCCGACCCGCGCGTCACCGTCCAGCGGATCATCGACCTCAACGGGCTCGGCGGCGACCCCACGGTGCAGCCGGGCCAGCGGCTCGTCCTGCCCGCCGGCTGACCCGCCTCGCCTGGATCGCCCCGGATCGCCCGGATCGCGGCGCCCGGAACGGGGCGCGCCCGGCCGTCGTGCGGCGACACGCCCGGGGCCGGAACCGGATCGTCCGACGTGACCTGGATCTACGCGGCGGATGTGACGTGGGTCCCCTCCCGAGGCCCCGGATCAGGTTGCGTAGCCCTGCGTCGAGCCGTACGGTTGACCACAACATCTAGTAGTCACACTGATGTAAGTCACCTATATATGGCGTGCAGTCGGTGTGAGTCGTTTCCGTCAGGGGAGGGAAAGAGCGTGCACTGCCCGTTCTGCCGCAACCCTGACACCAAAGTGATCGACAGCCGTGCGACCGATGACGGCGGTGCCATTCGGCGCCGCCGCGCGTGCGCGGAATGCGGCAAGCGATTCACCACGCAGGAGAATGTGCTCGTGATGGTGGCCAAGCGCAGCGGGGTCACCGAGCCGTTCTCCCGGGAAAAGATCATCGCCGGGGTGCGCAGGGCCTGCCAGGGCCGCCCGGTGGACGAGCATGCGCTCGCGAAGCTGGGGCAGCGGGTCGAAGAGGCGATCAGATCGTCCGGATCCGCGGAAATCCCCTCGCACGAGGTCGGCCTCGCCATCCTCGGGCCGCTTCGCGAACTCGACGAGGTCGCCTATCTGCGATTCGCCTCGGTCTACCGGAGCTTCGAGTCGCTGGACGACTTCGCCAAGGAGATCGAAGCACTGCGGAAGGCCGGTTCCTCGGGGGAGCCCGGCCCGCCCCGGTAGGGGCGGTTCCGGAAATACCAGAAGCACATTGTGAAGGCGCCTCCGCGCGGGCATGGCCCGTGCGGCGGCGGAGTTGTTCCTGTACAGGGCCCGGCGGGAGGGCCCGGGAGGGGGAAGTCCATGACGGAGACGGTCAGCGGGCCGACGCGGCGCGGCAAGGGAGGGCGCAAGGGGCTGAAGGTGGAGCGGATCTTCACCACGCCCGGCGTGCACCCCTACGACGAGCTGCGCTGGGAACGCCGCGACGTCGTCATGACCAACTGGCGCGACGGCTCGGTCAACTTCGAGCAGCGCGGTGTGGAGTTCCCCGACTTCTGGTCGCTGAACGCCGTCAACATCGTCACGTCCAAGTACTTCCGCGGCGCCGTCGGCACCCCGCAGCGCGAGTGGAGCCTCAAGCAGCTCGTCGACCGCGTGGTCGGCCGGTACGTCGAGACGGGTCTGGCCAACGGCTACTTCGCCACCGAGCAGGACGCCGAGGTCTTCGACCACGAGCTGAAGTACGCGCTGGTCCACCAGCTGTTCAGCTTCAACTCGCCGGTCTGGTTCAACGTCGGGACCAGGTCCCCGCAGCAGGTGTCAGCCTGCTTCATCCTGTCCGTGGACGACACGATGGAGTCGATCCTGGACTGGTACAAGGAAGAGGGCGTGATCTTCAAGGGCGGCTCCGGCGCCGGCCTGAACCTCTCCCGCATCCGCTCCAGCAAGGAGCTGCTGTCGTCCGGCGGCACCGCCAGCGGCCCCGTCTCGTTCATGCGCGGCGCCGACGCGTCCGCCGGGACGATCAAGTCGGGCGGCGCCACCCGCCGGGCCGCCAAGATGGTCGTGCTGGACGTCGACCACCCCGACGTCGCCGAGTTCATCGAGACCAAGGCGCGCGAGGAGGACAAGATCCGCGCGCTGCGGGACGCCGGGTTCGACATGGACCTCGGCGGCAAGGACATCGGCAGCGTCCAGTACCAGAACGCCAACAACTCGGTCCGCGTCTCCGACGAGTTCATGCACGCCGTGGAGTCCGACGGCGAGTTCGGGCTGCGCGCCCGGATGACCGGCGAGGTCGTCGAGACGGTCAAGGCCAAGGAGCTGTTCCGGCACATGGCCCGGGCCGCCTGGGAGTGCGCCGACCCCGGCATCCAGTACGACGACACGATCAACGACTGGCACACCAACCCCGAGTCCGGCCGGATCACCGCGTCCAACCCGTGCTCGGAGTACATGTCGCTGGACAACTCGTCCTGCAACCTCGCCAGCATCAACCTGCTGAAGTTCCTCACCGGCGAGGGCACCTTCGACGTCGCGAAGTTCGTCAAGCTCACCGAGCTGGTCATCACGGCGATGGACATCTCCATCACCTTCGCCGACTTCCCGACCGAGAAGATCGCGCAGACCACCCGCGACTACCGCCAGCTCGGCATCGGCTACGCCAACCTCGGTGCGCTGCTGATGGCGACCGGCCACGCCTACGACTCCGAGGGCGGCCGGTCCCTCGCCGCCGCCATCACCTCGCTGATGACCGGCGTCGCCTACCGCCGCTCCGCCGAGATGGCCGGGGTGGTCGGCCCGTACGAGGGCTACGCGCGCAACGCCGAGGGCCACAAGCGGGTCATGCGCAAGCACGCCGCCGCCAACGACGGCATCCGCACCCTCGACGACATGGGCAAGGGGCTCCACGCCGCCGCCGCCAAGCAGTGGCAGGAGTGCCTGAAGGCCGGTGAGAAGCACGGCTACCGCAACGCGCAGGCGTCGCTGCTGGCGCCGACCGGCACCATCGGCCTGATGATGGACTGCGACACCACCGGCATCGAGCCCGACCTCGCGCTGGTGAAGTTCAAGAAGCTCGTCGGCGGCGGCTCCATGCAGATCGTCAACCAGACGGTGCCGCGCGCCCTGCGCATGCTCGGCTACCAGCAGGAGCAGATCGAGGCCATCGTCGAGTACATCGGCGAGAACGGCCACGTCGTGGACGCCCCCGGCCTGCGGCCCGAGCACTACGAGGTGTTCGACTGCGCGATGGGCGAGCGGGCGATCAGCCCGATGGGGCACGTCCGGATGATGGCGGCCGTCCAGCCGTTCCTGTCCGGCGCGATCTCCAAGACCGTCAACATGCCGGAGCAGGCCACCGTCGAGGACATCGAGAAGGTGTACTTCGAGGGCTGGCGGCTCGGCCTGAAGGCCCTGGCGATCTACCGCGACAACTGCAAGGTCGGCCAGCCGCTGTCGGCCGCCGGCAAGAAGGAGGAGGCCAGGACCGAGGCCGCCCCGGCCGAGGTGCGGCCCGTCCGCAAGCGGCTGCCGAAGCAGCGGCCCGCCACCGTCACCCGCTTCTCCGTCGCGGGCGCCGAGGGCTACATGACCGCCTCGTCCTACCCGGACGACGGTGTCGGCGAGGTCTTCCTCAAGCTCGGCAAGCAGGGCTCCACGCTCGCCGGCGTGATGGACGCCTTCTCCATGGCCATCTCCATCAGCCTCCAGTACGGCGTGCCGCTGGAGACCTGGGTGGAGAAGTTCACCAACATGCGGTTCGAGCCCGCCGGGATGACCGACGACCCCGACATCCGCATGGCCACCTCGGTGATGGACTACATCTTCCGCCGCCTGGCGCTGGACCACCTCCCCTTCGAGGAGCGCGCGGGCCTCGGCATCTTCACCGCCGAGGAGCGCGCGATGCAGGCCAACGGCGAGGACCCGGCGTCCCTGCACGAGGACGAGGTGATCGAGCACGAGACCCTCGCCCAGTCGGCGGAGATCACCCGCCCGGCGGCCCCGGCGCCCGCGCCCGAGGCGCGCTCCTCGATGGAGGTCATCGAGAGCCGCCAGGGCCGCACCGCCGACGCGCCGCTCTGCCTGACCTGCGGCACCAAGATGCGCCCCGCGGGCAGCTGCTACGTCTGCGAAGGCTGCGGCTCCACCAGCGGCTGCAGCTGATGCCGCACGCCGTTCGGGCGTGAATCGGAGGATCGGAGCGGGGGAGTCGGCGTTGCGCCGGCTCCCCCGCTACGGCTTTTCGGCACCTGGGCGAAGCGGCGGACCGGGCTGACCGAGAAGGAAGCACGAGGGGGATCTGGACGCCGTCCAGGTCCCCCTCGTTTTTCTATGGGGTGTCGTGGGCGGGTTTGGGTTTGGGGTGTAGGCGACGGTAGCCGGGGTGGACGTCGGGGTGCAGGCCTTGCTGGTCGGCGATGCGCCGTAGGAGCTCCAGGAGCTGGCCGTGTTCCTCGGGTGAGAGGGACTCGCAGATCTGTTGTTCGTGATTCATGCCCACCTGGGCGAGTTCGGCGAGGAGTTTCTCGCCCTTGCCGGTGAGGTGCAGCGCGTAGATGCGGCGGTCGCTGGGGTTCCGGCGGCGCTCTATCAGGCCGCGCTCCTCCAGTTCGTCGGCGAACGGGACGAACCGGCTGGGCGGCATGCCCAGGTCGCCGGCGAGTTCGCGCTGGCTGCGGCCGGGATTGGTGGCCAGCATGCGCAGCAGGCCGGCCTGCGCGGGGGTCAGGTCCAGGCCGGCGATCCGTTCGGCGAACAGGCCGGCGGCATGCGCCCCGAGCTGGGCCAGCAGGAAGGCGGCCCCCGTCCGGGGCGTGGGTGCGCTCGCGGTCATGGCGATATCGTAGCCGCTTGACAATCGTTCCACTTTGTAATCATTATCGAGTGTATACGGATCGTCGAGAGGGAGAGACCATGAACACCGAGACCGGCCGCCGGCCGCAGTCCGGGCCGCCGCTGCTGCTGCCCGTCCTCGTCTTCACCGCGCTGACCGTCGCCTACGTAGTGGCCAACCGGTCCACGCCGCATCCGGACGCGTCCGGCGCCGAGGTGCTCCGGTACGCCCAGGAGCACGGGACCGCCATCAAGGCCGGAACCTTCCTGCTGCTCGGGTCCGCGTTCCCGCTCACGGTGGCCGCCGGGACGCTCTACCGGCGGCTCCGCGCGCTGGGCATCACCGCACCGGGGTCGGCGATCACGCTGGCCGGCGGGATCCTGGCGGCCGGCATGCTCGTGCTCAGCGCGATGTTCGGATGGGCGGGCGGCCGGCTGCCCGCGGACGCGAGCCCGGCGCTCGCGCGGGCCCTGGCCGACCTGTCGTTCCTGTCCGGCGGTCCCGCCTACGCGGCGACGTTCGCGCTGCTCGTCGCGGGTCTGTCGGTGACGGGACTGCTCGCCGGGCTGCTGCCGCGGCCGGTCGCGTGGGTCGGTCTGGCGATCGCCCTGGTCGGCATGGTCGGGACGCTGACCCTGGTGGGCTCCGGGTTCGCCTTCCTGGTCCCGGTCGTCCGCTTCGGCGGCCTGCTGTGGCTGATCGTCGCCGCTGCGCTGATGCCGCGCACCCGCCACGACGTGCGGTCCCGCGCGGCGTGAGCGGGCTACCGCTGGGAAGCGCGGTCGGACGAGACGGCGCGGGCGAGGGCGGCGACGACGCTCGCGCACGCGTGCTCGACGGCCGCGATTCCCTTCTCCAGCGCCGGGTCGCGCTCGGAGACGGCCGCGACGAGGAACAGGCGGCCCGCGTCGCGGACCAGGCCGATGCTGTTGACCGTCCAGCGTCCGCCATGGACCTCGCGGGGCAGCCAGCCGTTCTTGAGCGCGACCTCCGCGCCGTCCCCGGCCGCGGCGCTCACCCCCCACGCCTGCTCAGGCGTCACGTCCGCCATGAGGTGCCGCAGGTAGCGGCGGCCGGAGGCGTGCAGGGTAGAGCGGTCGGAGGTGAGCGCGGCCAGCAACCGGACCTGGTCGGCGGCACTGGTCGTCGTCGCCCCCCACGCGCCGCCCGGGCCGGGATCCGTATGGCGCAGGCCGAGCCTGCGGTTGGCGGACGCCAGTCCGGCCGCCCCGCCGATCTCGTTCCACAGCGCGCTGGCCGCGCTGTTGTCGCTGACCTTGATCGCCTTCTCGGCGAGCGCCCGCTCCGATGCGGTGAGGGCGCGCTCCTCCCGCTGGGCGCGCAGGAGCAGGGCGATGACGATGTCGACCTTGACGATGCTGGCGGTCGCCGTCCGCAGGTTGCCGTTGTAGGTGAAGTCGAGCCCCGTGGTCACCTCCCGCACGGACACCGACAGGTCGCCGGGCCTGTGCGCGAGGTAGCGGTCGAGGGCGCGGGTCAGGGCCGCGCGCTCTGACCTGCCGAACGCGGGCGGGCTGGTCGGTGCGGGCATCGGCCTTCCGGTGGGCGATGGTGCCGCCGTGCGGGACGGGATCGTCGTCTGGACGACGGTGGACGAGCCTGCCGCCAGTATGACGAGGGCCCCGGCCAGCGACGCGACCAGGAGCGCGATCGGTCTCATCGCGGCGGGGACGGGGCGTCGGAATCCATGATCGTGAGTGTTCTGAGCGCGCCGTTACCTTGTCGTTAACCGAGTTGCATGCAGTGCATCCATTGTATACGGTGGATGCCGTGCAGGGTGATGTGGTGTACCGGCAGCTCCGTGACCTGATCGTCGCCGGGCGGTACATGCCGGGGGAGCGGCTCACCGAGCTGTCGGTGAGCGCGGCGCTGGAGGTGAGTCGCACGCCGGTCCGCGAGGCGCTCCGCCGGCTGGAGGGCGACGGGCTCGTCCAGGGGACGGGGCGGGGCGTCGTGGTGAACGCGCTGAGCGCGGAGCGGCTGGCCCACGCCTACGAGGTGCGCGCCGCGCTGGAGGCGCTCACCGCCGAACTCGCCGCCGATCGGCAGCGGGCCGGCCGCGTCCCGCCCGCCGACCTGGCCGATCTGGAGCGGCACGCGCTGCTGCTCGAGGAGGTCACGGCGGCCGGTGACCTCGACCGGGCGGTCGCACTCAACCGGGAGTTCCACCGCGGGATCGCCGAGCTGGCCGGCAACCCGATCGCGCTGGAGGCGCTCGACCGGCTGTGGGACCGGATCATCGTCTCGACGCGTGCGTCGCTCACCGCTCCGGACCGCCCGGAGACCGTCGCCGGCGAGCACCGCCGCCTGCTGCGCGCGATCGTGGACGGCGACCGGACCCTCGCCGGACGCATCGCGGGGGAGCACGCCCGTGCCACGAGCGCGACTTTCAACTGACGGCCCGACTCAACCGACGGCTCGACTCAACTGACGGGGAGGACGTGCGATGCCCAAGACCCATCACTACGAGGTGACGGTGACCTGGACGGACGACACCGGCACCACTTCCTATCGCGCCTACGACCGGTCCCATGACGTGGGGGCTGACGGAAAGGCGCCGATAGCGGGCAGTGCGGATCCGTCGTTCCGCGGCGACGCGTCCCGGTGGAATCCGGAGGAACTGCTCGTCGCGTCGCTGTCGCAGTGCCACATGCTGTGGTTCCTCGCCCTCTGCGCGGGCGAGCGGATCGTGGTCACGGCCTACACCGACCGCCCGCACGGGACGATGATCGAGACGCCGGACGGCGGGGGGCGGTTCGAGGAGGTCGTGCTGCGTCCCCAGGTGACCCTGGCGGATCCGGCCCGGGCCGGTGATCTCGGGAAGGTGCACGCACAGGCCCACGAGAGGTGCTTCATCGCCAATTCGGTGAATTTCCCGGTCCGGCACGAGCCTGAGACGGTCACGGTCTGATCCAGTCGATGAGTGAGATGCTGGCGCGATGATCGGATCTCGCCAGCTCGAGTACTTCCGGGCCGTCGCACGCGAGCTGCACTTCACCCGCGCCGCCGAGGCGCTGCAGATAGCGCAGCCTGCGCTGTCCCAGCAGATCCGCAAGCTCGAACGGCAACTCGGCATCGCGCTGTTCGAACGCAACAACCATCGCGTGGAGCTGACTCCGGCGGGCGCGGCCCTGCTGGAGCACGCCGAACGGATCCTCGCCGACATCGCGGCGGTGGACGAGGAGATGCGCGGCTGGGCGGGCGGGACGCGCGGCCGCATCCGGCTGGGCGGTGCGCGCGGGCTGACGGCGCGGCTGGCCCGCCTGCTGGCCGCGTTCGCCGCCGAGTTCCCCGGCGTCGTCGTCGAACTGCTCGAGATGAACACCGAGGAGATGGTCGCGGGCCTGCACGGCGGGCGGCTGGACGCGGCGACCCTCGTG
This sequence comes from Actinomadura napierensis, assembly GCF_039529375.1. Classification (NCBI taxonomy): domain Bacteria; kingdom Bacillati; phylum Actinomycetota; class Actinomycetes; order Streptosporangiales; family Thermomonosporaceae; genus Actinomadura; species Actinomadura napierensis. The sequence goes on along the minus strand of NZ_BAAAMR010000009.1, from coordinate 81,155 downwards.
CGGCTGCCCCCGCAGGAGGAGGGGCGCCGGCTCGCATCGCTGCCGCTCGGCGAGGAGCCGCTGGTCCTCGTCACGGCGGAGTCGGCGCCGCTGGCGGGCCGCTACCGCGTGCCCGTGCAGGCCCTGGACGGCATCGACCTCGTCTGCTACCCGCAGGGTTCGGTGATCCGGGAGATCGTGCTGTCGGCCTTCGCGGACGCCGGGGCGGCGGCGCGGATCCGGTTCGAGACCCGCGAGTACAGCACGGCGCGGGCCATGGCGAGCGTGGGGCTGGCCGCGGCCGTGATGCCGCGCTCGGTGGCCGAGGAGCCCGGGCTGCCGGTCGGCGTCGTCCGGCTCGACCCGGAGCCGACCTGGGCGCCGTCGCTGGCGTGGCCGGCGGGGCGCCGGCCGGGCCCGGCGCTGGCGGCCTTCATCGCCTTCATGGAACGCCACCCGGAGCTCGCGTCGGTCGGAGGTCCATAAGCATGGCATCTGACCAACAGCTCTTTTATGTCTTGGACATCTGATGCGTCGGCGCGCGACGATCGACGTGTTCCGCACAGCGCGGGGCTAACGGGAACAGGAGCATCACGATGAACCGTGACGAGCGTGCGCGCAGGGCGTATGAGGGCTTGATGGGCGTGCAGGCGGAGAAGGCGTTCGCCGACGTGCGCGCCGTTTCCCCGCAGATGTACGAGACGGTGCTCGAAGGGGCGTTCGGCGGCCCGCTGGCGCGTTCGGAGCTGAGCCGCCGGGAGCGGGAGCTCGCGAGCGCGGCGATCGTGGCGTCGCTCGGGGGCGCCGACCGGCGCCTGGCCAGCCATGTGCGCGGGGCGCTCCACCAGGGGGTCGCACCGCACGAACTGCTCGCGCTCGCCGAGCACGTCGCGGTCTACGCCGGCTTCCCGCGCGCGTTGAACGCGCTGGACGTGGTCAACGAGGTGCTCCAGGAGGCGGGTGCTCCCGGGCAGCCCGCGCTGCACCGCGTCCAGCTGGCCGACCATGAAACCGTCGTGGCGCAGAAGGGCGACCACGGTCCCGCGGTGATCCTTTCCCATTCCCTCGGTGTGGACTGGCGCATGTGGGAGCCGGTCATGGAGCGCCTGTCGCAAGGCCGCCGCGTCTTCGCCTACGACTTCCGCGGCCACGGCGGCGCGGCCGGTGCGCCCCGGCCCTTCACCATGGACGACCTCGCCCGCGACATGGGCGGCGTCCTGGACGCGTTCGACATCGACCGGGCGCACGTCGTCGGGCTGTCCATGGGCGGCGGCATCGCGCAGACGTTCGCGGTGCGCTCGCCGGAGCGGATCGAGTCGCTGGCCCTGCTGGCCACCACCGACCAGGCGTTCGCCGCGTTCGAAGGGCGCGCCCGGTCCGGAGAGGAGGACGGCATGGAGGCGCAGATCGTCCCGACCCTGACGCGGTGGTTCACCGCCCCCGCGCTCGCCACGAACGGGTGGGGCGTGCAGTACGCGCGGGAACTCATCCGGCGCTTCGACCCCGCCGACTGGGCCGCCGCCTGGCGCGCCTTCAAGGACGTCGACGTCGAGGGCAAGCTCGCCGGGCTCCAGGCGCCGACCCTGGTGCTGGTGGGGGAGGAGGACTACTCGACCACGCCCGAGGTCATGTCGGGGGTCGCCGAGCGCATCCCCGGGTCGACGTACCAGGTGCTGCCGGGCACGCCGCACATGCAGACGCTCGAACGGCCCGACCTCGTCGCCGACGCGCTGGACCGCTTCCTTCCCGCCGACCGTTAGAGCGAGATGCGCGGAGGCCGTCCATCGGGGCGGCTCTCCGCGCTCGCCCGTACGGGGGAGCCGAGTGGCCCCCACGGGGGAGGCGGTGCGGCGCCGCCGCCTCGAAACTCTCCATCATGAACGACGGGTTGCACGCGCCGGTAAGCGGAATCGCCACACCGGTCGAGACGGACGGGATCGGCGCCAGATGGACGTCGGTCCGCAAAGCGGCCGGCTACGGCGCCGCCCTCTCACTGTCCCTCTATCTCGCGGTGAAGGTCGTCTGGGTGGTGGCGGCGCTGCTCGGGCACACGCCGTCCGACTTCGGCGACGGCGACTGGATCCTGCTGAACACGGTCACCGTCGGCATGTCGGTCGTCGGCGTCGTCCTCGGGCTGGGCCTGGCGCAGCGATGGGGGCGCCGCGTCCCGGCGCCGCCGCTGGTCTTCTGCGCCTGGACGGGCGCCGGGTTCCTCATCCCGATGATCCCCTACATGCTGCTCAGCGCCTTCGTGGGCGGCGACTCGGGAAGCGGCGGCTCCAGCGGTTCCGGCGGCGGGGACGCCGCGCCGTCCTGGGAGATGATCTTCATCGGGGTGGGGTTCGCGGGCATGGCCGTGGGGCTGGCCGTCGGGCTCCCGATCTACCTGCGGGAAAGGTGGCCGGCCGCGTTCCTCGGACGGGTCGGGGACCACGGGCCGGCCCTCCTCGGGCGATACCGCCTCCGAGCCATGAACGCCCTGGTCGCGGCACTGGCGCTCCTGTGGACGTACTGGGCGGCGGGCGGGACGCTCGGGATCGCGCACCGCGACATGATGAACGCCAACGGACGGCTGCTCGTCGGCAATTCCGCGCTCTGGGCCGTCATCGGCGCCGCCGCGGTCCGGGCGATCGCCGCCGGACGTCCGGCGATGCCCCGGTGGATCCCGATGGCACTGGGCTTCATCGCGTCGGGCTCGCTGTTCGCCTGGGCGGCGTGGAAGCTTCCCTGGGCGCTCCTCCACCCGGGCGGCTATACGCCCGTCGAGTACCCGGCCGTCTCGGTCGTCGAGTACGGGCTGGGCATCACCGCCGGGATCATGATGCTCGCCGCGCTCCTGAACGCGGCGCGCCCGGGTGCCGGCCGGCTCCCGGCCGCTAGGAGCCTCCCGCGATGATCGCCGTCAGGAGAAGGTCGAGGCGGGCGTCGCCGTGTCCTGGTCTCAGCCGGCGCCCGCGCGCGAGGGTGGCCAGGCCGTGCAGCGATCCCCAGGTCACCTCGGCGAGCGTCTCCACGTCCCGCCCGCCCGCAAGCGGCTTCAACGCGGAGACGAACTCGCCGAAGGCCTCCCGCAGGGGCGCGGGCGACTCGCCGGTCCCGAACGTCACGTCGATCTGCTGGACGAACATCGCGTCGTACAGCGCGGGCCGTTCCCGGGCGAAGTCCAGGTAGGCCGCGGCCATGGCGCGCAGCGCCTCCTCCGGCGCCGACCGGCCGGTCCGCGCCTCGCGCAGGAGACCGGCCAGCTCGCCCATCCCGTCCACCGCCACCGCCGCGACGATGGCGTCCTTGCCCTTGAAATGGCTGTAGAGGACCGGCTGGCTGTACTCGACGCGCTCGGCCAGCCGCCGGGTGGTCACCGACTCCCAGCCCTCCGCCTCGGCCATCTCCCGGGCGGCCCTGACGATCAGCCGGTGACGTTCTGCTCGTTCGCGCTCACGGCGTTCTTGTACGGACACACGACGGATCCTAGCATCGCTAGCCAACCGAGCAAAGACAACACTTCGCTCGGCGGCGCAGGACGGACGCGGTCAGCGGACGCGCCCCCGGGGCCTGAGGGGCACGTCGGGAAGCGCCGGCGCCGGGATCGGGGGCCCGTCATAGCCGTGCACGGCGCCGAACCGCTCGCCGGACGTCCAGTCCTCGCGCGCCCGGCGGATCTCCTCGCCCGACCGCGCGACGAAGTTCCACCACATGACCAGCTTCTCCGCGAACGGCTCGCCGCCCAGCAGCACGAGCCCGCTCGCCCCGTCGGCGCGCAACCGCAACTCCCGGCGCCCGCATCCGAGGTACACCATCGAGCCCGGCTCCGCGCGCACACCGTCCACCTCGGTGATGCCCGACATCGTGAGCACCGCGTACTCGAAGTCCGCCTCGACGGGCAGGCGCACGTCGGCGCCGTCCGCCAGGGTGATGTCCGCGCCGACGATGGGGCTGTACACGGTCGCGGGCGAGACCGCGCCGTCGAGTTCGCCGAGGATCACCGTCCCGCCGAAACCGGGGCCCTGCACCACGGGAAGGTCACCGTGGTGCTCGAACGCCGGGTCGGTGCCGCGATGCTCGTCCGGGAGCGCCACCCACAGCTGCGCCCCGTGCAGCGTCGGCGCGTGGTCGCGCGGCGACTCCTCCGAATGCGCGATGGCCCGCCCGGCCGTCATCAGCCCCAGCTCGCGCGGCCGGACGGTCTGCAGGCTGCCGAGGCTGTCGCGGTGCAGCACCTCCCCGGCGTGCAGCCAGCTCACCGTCTGCAGCCCGATGTGCGGATGCGGCGGCACCTGCATCCCGGGCTCGCCCGCGATGTCGTCCGGGCCGTAGTGGTCGACGAAGCACCAGGCCCCGACCATCCGCCGCCCGAGGCTCGGCAGCAGCCGGCGGACGAACGTGCTCTCGCCGAGCGGCACCCGCCGGGGCGGCAGCACCTCGTGCACCGGCCCTCCGGCGACGTCCTCCCGGCCCCCGCACGTGACGGCCTTGGGCCGCACATCAAGATTGCTCACCGCATCGACTCCTTCCTAAGGGCCACGCTACGGAACAGTCTGCGCGCGGCCCCGGCCGGGACCGGCGACCTCCCCTTCCGCTTGGAGCGGAGCGCGGAATCGGGGCAGGGGCGCCGGGGTTTGAAGGAACGTGATGCACGGTGAGTACAAGGTCCCCGGCGGCAAGCTCGTGGTCGCCGATGTCGACGTGGTGGACGGCCTGCTGCGCCGCCCGAGGATCAGCGGCGACTTCTTCATGGAGCCGGACGAGGCGCTGGAGGCCATCGACGCCGCCCTCGACGGGCTGCCCGCCGGCCTGGAGGCCAGGGAGATCGGGGCCCGCGTCCAGACGGAGCTGCCCGCCGGGACGGTGATGCTGGGCATCACCGCCGAGGCCGTCGGCATCGCGGTGCGGCGCGCGGTCGCGCGGGCGTCGGACTGGCGCGACCACGAGTGGCGGCTGGTCCATGAGCCGCCGCAGGGCCCGGCGCTGCACATGGCGCTCGACCAGGTGCTCGCGGAGGAGGTCGGCGCGGGGCGCCGCCCGCCGACGCTGCGGGTGTGGGAGTGGGCGTCGCCGGCGGTGGTCATCGGCAGCTTCCAGTCGCTGCGCAACGAGGTCGACGCCGAGGAGGCCGGACGGTACGGCGTCGAGGTGGTGCGCCGCATCAGCGGCGGGGGCGCGATGTTCGTCGAACCCGGCAACACGATCACCTACTCGCTGTACGCGCCCGCGTCGCTGGTCGCGGGCATGTCGTTCGCCGAGAGCTACGCCTTCCTCGACGACTGGGTGCTCGGCGCGCTCGCCGGGCTCGGGATCCGGGCCTGGTACCGGCCGCTCAACGACATCACCTCCGACGAGGGCAAGATCGCCGGCGCGGCGCAGAAGCGGCTGGCCTCCGGCGCGGTGCTGCACCACGTGACGATGTCGTACGACATCGACGCCGCGAAGATGCTGCGGGTGCTGCGGATCGGCCGGGAGAAGGTGTCCGACAAGGGCATCGCCAGCGCCGCCAAGCGGGTCGACCCGCTGCGGCGGCAGACCGGCCTGCCCCGCGAAGAGATCATCGATCGGATGATCGCGCACTTCCGGAGCCGGTACGGCCTGGCCGACGACCGGCTCACCGACGACGAGCTCCGCCTCGCGGACAAGTACGCGGCCGGCAAGTTCAGCACCCCCGAATGGACCGCCCGCGTCCCCTGACCCGCCCGGCCCGGTCACGGGTTCAAAGGGTCTGGCGCGTCCCGGTCTCGGCGGAACGGCGGACGGCGTCGAGGAGCCGATGCATGTGCAGGCCGGCGTCGAAGTCGGGGACGGTCCGGGCGCCCGTCCGGATGTCCTCGGCGAAGCGGGCGTAGAACTGCGCGACGTTGAGGACCTCGACCGCGCGCGCCTGCTCGGGGACCCACAGGTATTCGTCCGGGATCGGCAGGTCCTCGCGAGGCGATCCGCCGCCCCGAGCGCCGCGGAGCGCCAGCGCGCCGATCTGGACGCCCTCCTTGGCGCCCGGGCCGGGGGAGACGAGGGCGAGGTCCCCGTCGGTGCCCGCGATCTCGATCCGGGTGCGGGCCCCGGTGACCTTCGCGTCGTGCACGTGCACGGAGGCGGTGGCGCCTCCGGCGAGGACCGCGCCCACGACGATCTGGTCGGGGGTGTCGACCTTGACCGCCTCGTTCGTGCCGGTCACGGGGTACTCGGTGCGCTGAACCGACAGTTCCGCCGACAGGGCCGTGACGTTCCCGGCGATGTACTCCATGGCGTCGAGCGTGTGGCCCGCGCCGACCTCGAGTGAGCCGGCGCCGTTCGCCCTGTCGAACGTGTAGGCGGCCCAGGCGGGGATCTCCCCTCCGCCGGCCTTGCCGCGCGCCGCGTAGACGTTGACGGAGGTCACCCGGCCGACGTATCCGTCGGCGACGAGGTCGCGCGCGTACTGCACGGCGGGGGAGAAGCGCGCTTGGAGGCCCACCGCGTGCCGCACGCCGTTGCGCCGCGCGAGGTCCAGCAGGCCCTCGGCCTCCGCGGTGTCGAGCGCCAGGGGCCACTCGCAGTAGACGTGCTTGCCCGCGTCGAGCGCCGCCCGGACCAGCGCGTCGTGCGCCGGCACCTTGACGGTGATCACCACCAGGTCGACGTCGGGATGCGCGGCGAGTTCCCGGGCGTCGGTGAAGGCGTGCGGGACGCCGAACCGGTCGGCCGCCGCGCGGGCGCTGGCGGCCCGGCTGGTGCCGACGGCCGTGACCTCGTAACCGGGCAGCGCGTGAAGGGCGGGGATGTGCGCCCGCGCGGCCCAGCCCCGGTCGGGGTTCGCGCCGACGATGCCGACCCGGATGCTGCCGTCTGCCATCAGAACCTCCCACGAGAAGCGGACTTGTCTCGTCCGCTTCCAGGAGGCTAGCGCAACCGGACGCCACTCGTCCACTTAAAAGGACGATGCGGGTCCGGTTGTCGCGCCGGAACTCCCCGGCCGTGTCGTGCGTCCACCTCACATGCAGGTCGCGGTGCCGCGGGTCGGCCCGTAGGTTGGTCACGTCGGCCGATGACGAGGAGCGTTAATGTCCATGCAGAAGGGCGCCAACACCGCGGTGCCGGTTCCCGCGGTCCGCGTGGAGGTCGGGTGGCAGAGCGGCCCGGGCGTGCCGGACGCCGACGCGTCGGCGCTGCTGCTGGCCGAGTCCGGCCGGGTGCGCTCCGACGACGACTTCATCTTCTACAACCAGCCGGCGCACGCGTCCGGCGCGGTCCGGTACGAGGGCAAGCAGCAGGGGCCGACGACGGTGGACGCCCTGTCGGTGGACCTCGGCCGCGTCGAACCGGCCGTCGAGAAGATCGTGATCGCCGCGTCCTCGGACGGCGGGACGTTCGGCCAGTTCCAGGGGCTGTACGTGCGCGTCGCGGACGCCTCCGGCGGTACCGAGGTCGCGCGCTTCGACAGCCCCGGCGCCACGAGCGAGACCGCGTTCGTGCTCGGTGAGCTGTACCGGCGGCAGGGCGGATGGAAGTTCCGCGCGGTCGGGCAGGGATACGACACCGGGCTCGCGGGCCTGGCCACCGACTTCGGCATCACGGTCGACGATCCCGGCCAGGCGTCCGCGCCGCCGCCTCCGCAGACCCAGGCGCCCGCCCCGCCGCCGCCGGCGGCCCCTCCCGCCCCGCCGCAGCCGCAGGCGCCGCCACCCGGCCAGTACGCGCCTCCCGGCGGGCAGTACATGCCGCCGCCTCCCGGCCAGTACGCCCCGCCGCCGGCCCAGCCAGGCCAGTACGAGCAGCCAGGCCAGCCAGGCCAGTACGCGCCGCCGCCCGACCAGTACGCGCCGCCTCCGCCGCCGGGCGGGCAGTACATGCCGCCGCCCCCGCCGGGGCAGCCGGGGCAGTACGCGCCCCCGCCGCCGCCCGGATACGCGCCTCCGCAGGGGCCTCCGCAGGCACCGCCTCCCCAGGCCCCGCCGCAGGCGCCGGCTCCGCAGGGCGGGAAGATCTCCCTGACCAAGAACCAGCCGTCGGTGTCGCTCACCAAGCACGGCGCCACCTCGGGGCACATGCGGGTCAACCTCAACTGGACGGCGCGCGAGGGCGTCGCCAAGGGGCGGCTCGGCAAGCGCCGGCGCGGCGTCGACCTGGACCTCGACCTGTGCTGCCTCTGGGAGCTGCAGAGCGGGCGCAGGGGCATCATCCACGCGCTCGGCGACATGGGCGCGCTGGACCGCCCGCCGTTCATCCGGCTCGACAAGGACGACCGCACCGGCGCGATCGAGACCGGTGAGAACCTCACCATCAACCTCGACCACACCGCCGACTTCAAGCGGATCCTGGTGTTCGCCGAGATCTACGACGGCGCCGACGACTTCCGCGGCCTGGACGCGATCGCGACGCTGTTCCCGGTGAACACGGCGCCGATCGAGATGCGCATGGACGACTGCGTCGACGGTTCCCGCGACGCCGTGCTCGCCCTCATCGAGAACGTGGGCGGGGAACTGGTGGTGCGGCGCGAGGGCCGGTTCGTGATGCCGCCGCCGGGCCGCCCGCGCTGGGGCAAGATGGCGGTCGACGAGGCGTACGGCTGGAACCTGGAGTGGGTGGCCGCCCGCGGCAAGGACTGACCCGACCCGCGAGCACCCGAGCAGCCCCGCGGATGCCGGAGCCCTACCGGTGATTCTGGCGTTTCTTGCCGATCTGCTGGCCGGGCTGCATCAAACGGGCCTGGCGACGCTCACGCATACGCCGAGCCCGATGCGGTTCCTGAACGAGGTGTGCGAACGGCCGCAGGAGGAACGCGCGTACGTGGTGATCCTCGTGGGCTACCCGGCGGACGACGCGATGGTGCCCGACATCGGCAAGAAGCCGGTCGACGAGGTCGTCGTCCGCCTCTGAGGCCCGCGGCGGCCGGCCGGAGGGGTTCTCAGGCGGCCTTGACCGTGTCGGCGAGCTTCTTGTCGCGGGCCACCCGGACCAGTGCGGCGCTGAGCCGCGCGAGGTCCTTCTCCGGCACCTTGGAGGCGAGCTTCCCGGCGTCGGTGGGCAGCCCCAGCCGTTCCGCGCCCTTCTTGACCTGGCCGTCGACGTAGGGACGCAGCCACGGCCAGATCGCCTGCGCCTCCCGGCAGAAGATGTCCACGCCGGTGGGGCCGATGCCCGGGAACTCCCTCAGCAGCTCCGCGGCCTTGCCGGAATCGCGTCCGGCCTCGATGGCGAGCTTGCGCAGATCTCCCTTGTACTTGTCCTGGACTATGTCGGCCGCCTCGCCGAGCCGTGTCGCGGTGCTCTCGTCGTAGCGCACGTAGTGGCCGCGTCCCAGCGCGTCCACGCGTTCCTGCCAGGTCAGCTTGGCCATGCCGCGGGCCGTCCCGCCGCCCGCCTCGAACAGCTCCCGCGCTGCCGCCAGCGCGATCTCCGACGAGATACGGGCGCTCAGCAGGTTCGCCAAGACGAGCAGCTTGAACAGTGCCGCCGGCTGGTCCTTCAAGGGGATCCCGGCCTCTTCGGCGAACGTCTCTCCGGACTCGTGCAGCAGCTTCCTGACGACGGCGTCCATGGCTTGCACCTCCCGTAGAGCGACGCTTACCCGGACCGGCGGGGATGACTCATGGCCCGCGCGCGGGCCACGTCACAGGAGGCTGAGCTGCCCCTCTCCGGCGAGCGGGTCGCGGTGCTTCTTCAGGTGCCGCCACTGGGCCAGATCGTCCAGATACGACCAGGAGAGCCGGTGGTGCGGTGTGGGTCCGGACTCCTCCAGGGCCCGCTGGTGGACGGGTGACGGGTATCCGGCGCTTTCCGCGAACCCGTATCCGGGGAAGTCCTTATCGAGGTCCGCCATCAGGCCGTCCCGGTGGACCTTCGCCAGGACGGACGCCGCCGCGACCGTCACCGACCGCTGGTCGGCCTTGATCTCGCAGCGCACCCGCCACGGGCGGCGCAGGAAGTCGTGCTTGCCGTCCAGGATCACCACGTCGGGCGGCTGGGGCAGCGCCTCCAGCGCGCGGACGGCGGCGCGGCGCAGCGCCTCGGTCATCCCGACCTCGTCGATCTCCTCCGGGGAGGCGGCGCCGATCGCGTGCCCGGCGAGCCATCCGGACAGCACCTCGGCGAACGACGCGCGGTGCGCCGCCGTGAGCAGCTTGGAATCGGTCAGCGCGACGGTCCGCTCACCGCGCCCGCGCAGCACCGGCGGCGCGCTCAGATCGGTCACCGCCGCGCACACCACGACCGGGCCCGCCCACGCGCCGCGGCCGACCTCGTCCACGCCGGCGATCCGGACCGGACGGCCGCCGTCGGCGAGCGCGGCCCGCAGCTCGTCCTCGATCTCGTAACCGGCGGCGCGGGGGACGGCCCCGCGCGCGGGCCGGGCGGGATCCAGGCCGGGCAGTGCGTCGGCGGTGCCGGTGGCGGAGCGGTCCTCAGGGACGTGTTCGGTGGTCACAGCCAGCCATTGTGGCGGGCCGTCCCGACCGCCTCGATGCGATTGCGCGCACCGGTCTTGCCGATCGCCGCCGACAGGTAGTTGCGGACGGTGCTCTCCGACAGGTGCAGGCGCCCGGCGATGTCGGCGATGGTCGCACCGTCGGACGCGGCGGACAGCACGTCCCGCTCCCGCTCGGTCAGCGGGTTCGGGCCGACCGACAGCGCCGCCGTCGCGAGGGCCGGGTCGACGACCCGCTCGCCGGCCAGCACCCGCCGGAGCGCGGAGACGAGCTCCTCGATAGGGCCGTCCTTCACCAGGAACCCGCTCGCGCCCGCCTCCATCGCCCGGCGCAGGTAGCCGGGGCGGCCGAAGGTGGTGACGATCAGCACCTTGCAGGCGGGCAGCTCGCGCCGCAGGTCGGCCGCGACGTCGAGGCCGCTGCGGCTCGGCATCTCGATGTCGAGCACCGCGACGTCCGGGCGCGTCCGCAGGGCCTCTGGAAGCACCTGCGCGCCGTCCCCGACCTGCGCGACGACCTCCAGGTCCTCTTCGAGGCCGAGCAGCAGCGCCAGCGCGCCGCGCATCATGCCCTGGTCCTCGGCGAGCAGAACTTTGATCACGGGTCTCCTCCCGGCCCCATTGTCCACCGGCGCCGCGGTGACCGGCGCCGCGTCCCGACGCAGCCCGGTCGGTTCAAATCGGTACGGTCGCCGTCAGCAGGAATCCGCCGCCGGGAGCCGGCCCCGTCCGCAAGGTGCCGTCGGCGGCGGCCATCCGTTCCGCCAGCCCGCGCAGCCCATGCCCACCGGGGCCCAGCGAGAGCCCATCGGGTCCCATGCCGGGGTGGTCGCCGTTGTCGCCGCCTGGGGCGACCGTGTCATGCGGCGCGCGAGTGCCGGCCCGCCCGCCGGGGCCCGCCCCGTCGTCGCCGATCTCCAGGACGGCGCAGTCGCCGTCGTTGCGGACAGTGATGCGGCAGTGCCGGGCTCCGCTGTGCCGGATGACGTTGGTGACGCCCTCCCGCACCGCCCAGCCGAGCAGCGCGTCCGGTTCCGGCGGCAGGGGCGGGCCGGCGCGCCGGACGGTCCCCTCCACACCCGAGTCGGCCAGCGCGGTGAGCGCCGCGTCGAGCTCCTCGGCGAGGCCGCGGCCCCGGTATCCGGACACGGCCTGGCGCACCTCGCCGAGGGCCTGCCGCCCGACGCTCTCGATGTCGGCGGCCTGCTCGGCGGCCAGCCCGGGATCGCGCCCGGCGACCAGCCGGACGGCCTGCGCCTTGACGACCATCAGCGACAGGGTGTGGCCGAGCAGGTCGTGCAGGTCCCGGGCGAAGCGGAGCCGCTCCTGCTCCACGGCCGCCTTGGCCAGTTCCTCGCGCGCTTCGCGGAGCATGCGGATGACGGCGAACAGCCGCAGGACGACCGCCGTCACCAAGGCCGAGGTGACCACGGCGTACCAGTTGCCCAGCACCGTCGAACTGTCGTCCCCTCCCGCCGACGAGACGACGACGGTCAGCAGCGAGACGCCTCCGACGCCGATGAGCATCGGAAGTTCCGGGCCCTTCGTCTGGCGGGGCATATGGCCCACGACGATCCCGGTGGCCAGGCCGAGGAGCGGCCATAGCGTGAACCAGCGGTGCTGGAAGGCGGTGGTGGCGGCCGAGGCCAGACCGGCCTCCACCAGCAGCAGGCCCACCGGCACCTTCATCGGCACCCGACCGTCGAACGCGGTGCGGGCGACGCCGACGTGCACCGCCGCGAACACGATGAGGGCGGGGACGGCCAGCCACATCGGATGCGACCGGCCGGCGATGATGTCGCGCAGCGGCCACGCGAGGATGATCAGCCAGAAGACGAACGCGTCCCCCTCGGGACCGTCGCGGTCCAGCTTGTCCACGTCCAGGTCGGGTGTCCGCCTGGGCGGGACGTCCTTCCAGAGCTTCACCCTGCGCTCTCCTCGCTCACGCGGAAACCGTACGCGGCGGAGACGGTCCGGCCTGCGCGCACGGCCTGCTCCGGGGCGGTCCCCAAGGTCGTCACCGTGCCGGAGTCGGGCTGCAGCAGGCCGAGGAGCAGGCCCGCGCCGGTCGTTACCTCGGTCTGGACTGTCATGACGGCGACGCTACGGATTTCACCGCGGTGCGCTGCAGAGCCGAACCTCTCCTTTTGGACGGGACAAATGTCCTGGTCTTCCGGGGGAGTGAACAGGACTCTCAACCGGGCGGCGTCGTCAGGAGTCAACGAACGCGGCGCGGGGAGTCCCCTTCCGGCCGGTCCTGCGCTTTACTCGCTTTTGATGGCTTTGTTTGGCAGGTCCCGCTCCCGCCCGGCGAAGGACGCCGCGGCACGGGATCTATTCGAGCGCCTGCGCTGGCGCTACTTCCAGGTGCCGGCGGGGCTGCGCTTCCTGGGCGGCGTCCTGCTGGTCGCGCTGGTGCTGGCGGCGATGGTCGTCCTGGACGGTCCCGTCCTCGGCACGGCGGCGTTCGCGGTGATCCTGCTCATCGTCGTCCATCTGACGCTGCGCTCGCCCACCGGGATGGCGGTCGTGGCGGTCGTCGCGTCATGGCTGGCGCTGTCGGTTCCGCTGGCCGGGCTGTACCCGGACGAGGGACGTCCGCCCTACCTGAGGCCCGAACTGCTCCTCGGGCTGCTCGCCCTGCCGGTGGCGTTCCTGGCCTTTCGCCTGCGCGGGTACGCGCCCTGGCGGACCGCGCTGCTCGCACTGGTCGCGGCCGGCATGGCGACGGCGGCGATCGCGCATCCGCTTCCGCAGGCGAGCGTCCTGCCGGGGTGGGCCGCCGCCTTCGCGGTGCTCGCCTACCGCTGGGACCAGGCGCGGCGTGCCGTGCCGGCCGAGGCGTACGAGACCGGCTGGGTTCAGGAACAGGCCACCCCGAAGGGGGACGGAACGGTGGGATCTCGTCGTAACCCCTCCGGCCCGGACCGGCGCGACCGGCCCGACCGGCGCGGCGGCGGGGGCGCGGCGCGGCCCTCAGAGGGCCCCTCGCGCGACGACGCGCCCGGTTCGGCCGCCGGGGCCGCGGCCGCCGAGGCGGCGGTCCAGGGGCAGCGTGCGGCCGCGCAGACCGCGGACACCGCCGCGGTCCCGGAGTCCCGCGCGCCCGCCGACGCCCGCGGGACGGACGAGCCGGGCATCTCGGTCGCGGAGGCGCTCGCCGAGCTCGAGGCCATGATCGGGCTGGAGCCGGTCAAGCGGCAGGTCCGCTCCATCGCCGCCTCCATCGAGGCCGCGCACATGCGCGCCGCCGCCGGGGTCCCCACCGAGAAGCCCATGCGGCATTTCGTGTTCGTCGGCCCGCCCGGCACCGGCAAGACGACGGTCGCCCGCGTCCTGGCGAAGATCTTCTACGCGTTCGGGCTGCTGCCCGAGCAGACGGTGGTGGAGGCCCACCGCGCCGACCTCGTCGGCGAGTTCCTGGGCGCCACCGCCATCAAGACCAACCGGCTCGTCGACTCCGCCCTGGGCGGGCTGCTGTTCATCGACGAGGCCTACGCGCTGGTCAACTCCGCCGAGGGCCAGCCCGACCGGTTCGGCGACGAGGCCGTGCAGGCGCTCCTCAAGCGCGCCGAGGACGACCGCGACAACCTGGTGATCATCCTCGCCGGGTACGACGCGCAGATGGAGGAGTTCCTCGGCTCCAACCCCGGGCTCGCCTCCCGCTTCGGCACCCGCGTGCACTTCCCGTCCTACCGGCCCGCCGAGCTGCTCCGGATCGCCGAGTACCACACGGAGCTCCGCGAGGACCGGCTGTCGCCCGAAGCGCGGAGCCTGCTCTCCGTGCGCTTCGAGGAGGTCGAACGGCGCGGCATCGTCGACGAACTGGGCAACGGACGGTTCGTCCGCACGCTGGCCGAGGCGGCGGCGCGCGCGCGGGACGTGCGGGTCGTCGGCGCCGTCTCCTCCTCCGGCGAACCGGCCAGGCCCACCGCCGACGACCTCGTCACCCTGCGCGAGGAGGACGTCGAGACCGCCTTCGCCGAGGTGACCGAGCGGTACCGGGGCTACGCCGAGACGCCGACGCTGGACGAGGCGCTCGGCTCCCTGGACTCGATGATCGGGCTGGAACCGGTGAAGCGGCAGGTCCGCGAGATCGCCGCGCAGCTCCAGGTGGCGCGGATGCGCCGGGACCAGGGCCTGGTGACCCGGCCGCCGACGCGGCATTTCGTCTTCACCGGGCCGCCCGGAACCGGCAAGACGACGGTCGCGCGGGTGCTCGGCCGGATCTTCGCCGCGTTCGGCCTGCTTGCCCGGCCGCAGGTGGTCGAGGCGCAGCGCGCCGACCTCGTGGGGGAGCACCTGGGCGCGACCGCCCTGAAGACCAACAAGGTGGTCGACTCGGCGCTCGGCGGCGTGCTGTTCGTCGACGAGGCGTACGCGCTGACCAACCCGGGTTACTCGGGCGGTGACGCGTTCGGCGCCGAGGCGGTGCAGGTCCTGCTGAAGCGGGCCGAGGACGACCGGGACCGGCTCGTCGTCGTGTTCGCCGGATACGAGGCCGACATGGACCGCTTCCTCTCGTCCAATCCGGGCCTCGCCTCGCGTTTCGACGTCCGGGTGGATTTCCCGTCCTACGGCCCCGACGAGTTGCTGCGCATAGCGCAGCTCATAGCCGAACAGGGCGGCGACCAATGGGAGGAGCGCGCGCTCGACGACCTCGCCTTGGTCTTCCAGCGCGTCTGCGGGACGGGCCGCATCGATGAACTCGGCAATGGCCGCTTCGCCCGCTCGCTGTACGAGAAGGCGTGTGCGTGCCGGGCCCTGCGGGCTGCGGGGCTCGGCTCCGCCGCGACCGCCGACGACCTGACGGTGCTGACCACCGACGACGTGCGCGACGCCTTCGCCGAGCTCTCGCACCGCCTGACCTGACGTCCGGTGCGGCCGATTCTGTCGGCCGTTCGCGGTGTAATCGGTGGATGACCTCGGTTACGTGGGCGCAGGTGCTGGCCTGGCGGATGCGGCGCCAGTTCATCGAAACGCCAGGCGATGCGTCCGCCGTTGACATCGCGCGGCGGCTGGCGGGCGTGCAGGCGCAGGTCGCCTCCGCCGCCGGGCTGGCGGTGGCGGTTCGCCAAGCGGCGCCGGAGCCGGGTGAGGTGACCCGCGCGGTGCTGGACGAACGGACGCTCGTCAAGACGTGGGCCATGCGCGGCACCCTGCACCTGCTGCCGGTGGACGAGGCCGCTGCCTACCTGGTGCTGTGCGCGGCGATCCGCAACTGGGAGAAGGGCAGCTGGCAGCGGAACTTCGGCGCCACCCCCGCCGACCTGGACGCGATCGCCGCGGCCGCCGCCGAAGCGCTCGCGGGCGGCGGGGCGCTCACACGCGAGGAGCTGACCGCCGCCGTGGTGGAGGAGACCGGTTCCCGGCATCTCGCGGAGGTGCTCGGCTCCGGATGGGGCACGCTCCTCAAGCCGCTGGCCTGGTGGGGCGTCCTCTGCTTCGGGCCGCCGCAGGGAACCCGGGTCACGTTCACGTCCCCCGCACATTGGGTGCCGGGATGGAAGGGCCTGCCTCCCATGGACGAGGCCGCCCGCACGGTCGTGCGCGCCTATCTCGGTGCGCACGGTCCGGCGACGCCGGAGATGTTCGACAACTGGCTCATGCGCAAGGGCAACCGGAAGAAGGATGTGAAGAGCTGGTTCGCCGCCGCCGAAGACGGGCTTTCCACGGTGGAGGTGGAGGGCGTCCCCATGCACATCTTGGAAGAGCACCGCGAAGAGCTGCTGGACACGGCGCCCGCCACCTCCGTCCGGCTCCTGGGCGCGTTCGACCAGTACGTCCTCGGCGCGGGCACGAGCGCCACCTACCTGATACCGGTGGAGCACCGCGCCGAGGTGAGCCGTGCGGGTGGATGGATCTCACCGGTCGTCCTGCATGAGGGGCGCGTCGCCGGGGTGTGGGAGATGAAGGACGGCGATCCGGCGGTGACCGCGTTCGAGGACGTTCCCGCCGGCCTCCTCGAAGCCGAGACCGCCCGCCTGCGGCGGCTGGCGGCCTGACGCGCGGGCCTGCGGAGCACCCCCGGCGTGGAGCGGCCGCCGGGCGCCCGCATAAGGTGCCGTTCGTGGACGAGCGGGAAGAGCCGGTCGAATACCGGCAGAAGCGTTACCAGCCGCCGGAAGGCGCGACCGAGCTGCTGCTGATCCGGCACGGTGCCTCCGCGCCGGCCCGGCCTGGCGCGCCGTTCCCGCTGGTGGACGGCCAGGGCGACCCCGACCTGGCGCCCGAGGGACGCGAGCAGGCCGACCGGGTCGCCGAGCGGCTCGCCTCGACGCGGCTCGACGCCGTCTACGTGACCACGCTGCGCAGGACCGCGCAGACGGCCGCGCCCCTGGCGCGCAAGCTCGGGATCGAGCCGAAGGTCGAGCCCGCCCTGCGCGAGGTCCACCTCGGCGAGTGGGAGGGCGGCCTGTTCCGCAAGATGGTCGCGGAGAACAGCCCGGTCGCCCAGCGCATGCTCGAGGAGGAGCGCTGGGACGTCATTCCCGGCGCGGAGAGCGACGAGGCGTTCGCCGCACGGGTCCAGGAGGGCCTGGCGCGGGTCGCCGCCGCCCATCCCGGCGGGTGCGTGGCGGTGTTCACCCACGGCGGCGTGATCGGGCAGGCGCTCGCGGCCGCCGCCGGGTCCAGGCCGTTCGCGTTCCTGACCGCGGACAACGGGTCGATCTCGCGGCTCGTGTGGGTGAACGGCGTGGCGTCGGTCCGCGGATTCAACGACGTCTCGCACCTGGACTGGTCCGCGCCCGCACCGCTGTCCTGAGCGGGCCGTTCAGACGGGAGCCGCCTCAGCGGCGGAACCGGACGCGCTGCCCCGGCCGCAGTTGCGCCGCGTCCGGCACGGACGCCGAGGCCAGCACCGCGATGACCGGGTAGCCGCCCGTCGTGGGATGGTCGGCCAGGAAGATGATGGGCAGGCCGCTGGGCGGCACCTGGATCGATCCGGTGACCATGCCCTCGCTGCCGAGCTCCCCGTCCCGCGCCCGGGCCAGCGGCGGTCCATCGAGCCGCACGCCCACGCGGTTGCCCTCCGGCGACACCCGGTAGGGCGCCGACGTGAGCGCGGCCATCGCGTCCTCGGTGAACCAGTCGCCCCGTGGACCGGGCAGGACGCGCAGGACGGGAGTGTCGATCGGTGACGGGGCCGGGGCCACGTCCACGGTGATGGAGCCCAGTCCCGACATCGGGCCCGTCGGAAGCCGGTCGCCGGGCGCCAGCGGAGCCGGGCCGAGACCGGACAGCAGATCGGTGGACCGGCTGCCGAGCACCCGGTCGACCGTTATGCCGCCGCGCACGGCGAGGTAACTGCGCAGACCCGACGTGGGGGTGCCGAGCTCCACCACACCACTACGCCGCACATGACACGGCGCGTTCGTTCCATGCGCGCGCCCGTCGATGCGCACGGGCAGCGGCGCGCCGGTGACGGCCACCCAGGCGTCCTTGTGGAAACGCAACAAGCCGCCGCCGAAGGTGAACTCCACGCACGCCGCGCCTTCCGGATTGCCGACGAGCCGGTTGGCGAGCCGCAGGGCGCGCTCGTCGGCCGCGCCCGAATGCGGGACGCCGAGATGGGCGAGGCCCGGCCTGCCGAGGTCCTGGACGGTCGCCAGCGGGCCGGGCCGGACGACCTCGATCAAGAAGGCTCCTCGGGGACGAACCGGACGCGCGTGCCCGGCCGCAGCAGGGACGGGGGATCGCGCGTCACGTCCCACAGCGGCAGGGAACTCCGCCCGAGCAGCCGCCATCCGCCCGGCGACCGCGACGGGTACACCGCCGCGTACGGACCCGCGATCGCCACCGAGCCCGCCGGGACGGCGGTGCGCGGTGACTCGCGGCGCGCCACGTGCAGCGCCGGATCCAGGCCCGTCAGGTAGCCGAAGCCGGGGGAGAAGCCGAGGTAGGCGACCGTGTACGAACCGGACGCGTGCCGCCGGACGACCTCGTCGCGCGGCAGGCCGGTCAGGCGCGCCACCTCGTCGAGGTCCTCGCCGTCGTAGACGACGGGGATCTCGACCGGCTCCGCGTCGCCCTCCGCGTCGGCGGGCAGCGGCAGGTCCGGCAGGCGGGCCGCGAGCCGGTCGAGGTCGGCCGAGGGATCGGTCACCACCAGGACGGTCTGCTCGCCCGGGACGACGTCCACGACGCCGGGCCAGGACGCCTCGCGCAGCGCCGCGTTCAGCCGGTGGGCCGCCGCCAGGTCGCCGGTCTCCACGAGCAGGGCCGCGTCACCGGCCCTCAGCACTCTCACGCGAACGGCTCCAGCGCGACCCCCGCGCCGGACAGCGCGGACCGGACCGCCTGTGCGAGCGCCACCGCGCCCGGTGTGTCACCGTGCACGCAGATAGAGCGCGCCTTGAGCGCGACCTCGCTTCCGTCCACGGCGACGACCGTTCCCTCCACGGCCATCCTCACGGCCCGCTGCACGACGGCGTCCGTATCGTGCACCACGGCGCCCGGCTCACGACGGGACACGAGCCCGCCCTCCGGCGTATAGGCGCGATCGGCGAAGCACTCGGCGACCACGGTCAGTCCGTCGGCGACCTCGTGCACGGCCGATCCGGGAAGCGTCAGCAGCGGAAGTTGCGGATCGTAGGCGCGCACCGCGTCCGCCACCGCCGCGGCCTGCACGGCGTCGCGGGCGATCCGGTTGTACAGCGCGCCATGGGGCTTCACGTAGCTCACACGGCCGCCCTCTGTGCGCGCTATGCCGTCCAGTGCCGCGAGCTGGTACAGGATCTCGGCGGTGAGCTCCGGTGCGGCGACGTCCATCTCGCGGCGCCCGAACCCCGCCAGGTCCCGGTAGGAGACCTGGGCGCCGATGGTCACGCCGCGTTCCGCCGCCGCGGCGCACACCCGCCGCATGATGAGCGGGTCGCCGGCATGGAACCCGCAGGCGACGTTCGCGCTCGTGATGACGTCGAGCAACGCCAGGTCGTCGCCCAGCTCCCAGATGCCGAAGCCCTCACCGAGGTCGGCGTTGATGTCGATGACCGCCATGCCCAAGACCTACCACGCCCGGGAGCCGCCACCGGTCGCGCGGTCCGCCGCCGCCCTGCCGCCTAATACGGCTGCCTCAGACGGCGTCCTCGCGCACGTCCTCGACCTCGTGCTTCGACGCCCACGCCTGGTACACGCCGCGGTCGAACAGCTCGAGCCCGAGGCCCTCGGCCACCGGCGCCTTCCCGCCTGTGTACTCCACGCGCAGCCATCCCTGGTGCTCGCCGAGCACCACGAACGGCTCGCCGCGCCACGTGCAGTGGGTGCTGACGTACGTGACGTCCTCCACCTCGGCGGCGGGCACCACCTGCACGTACCGGCCCGGTCCGATCTGCCGGAACCCGTCGGCGTGCTCGCCCGTGTAGAGCCGCACGCGGTCCGCGTCCGGGCTGGCCTCGTACTCGGTGCCGCGCCAGCGCGCGTAGAAGCCGTGCCGGATCCTCATCCGCGTCCTCCCGGCAGCCTGACGAGCCATCGGCGCAGGTCGGCGTCGTACGCCGCGACCAGGGACTCCCGGGCCCCCGCGTCGAGCCGGTACAGCTCGGCGCCGTGCGGCAGCCGCTGGCTCTCGATCTTGAACTCGGGGACGGCGGGACCGTCGCCCGGCGCGTACCCCGAACCGGGGAACGGCGCCTTCTCGATCACCCATCCGCCCGGGATGATCCCCATGCTCCACTCGTCGATGCCCCCCAGCGGCCGCCGGAACAGGGACGGCTTCACCGCGGGCCACCGGATGACGAAGATCTCCTCGTCGCCGGGGGAGAACGGCGACCCCTCGTACACCAGGCCCAGGCCGCGGATCAGCGCGGCGGGGGTGTTCAGTTCGGCCACGTCCTGGAGCCGGTGCACGTATCCCGCCACGAGGTCGTAACCGCCTTCGAGGTAATGCTGCACATGCTCGCGCCGCAAGACCTTCTGCATGACCAGGACGTCGGTGGCGGTCTCCACCGGCCCCGCGCTCATCGGCGCCGCGTCGCTCGGCGGCCCGCTCTCGGGCGCGACGTCGCCCGCATGCGGGGCCTGCTCCGGCCGTGTCTCCCGGCCGGGCTCCACGCGGTCGAACGCGGGTGCCTGCGGCGGCGGCCCCTGGACGGGGGCCTCCTCATGCGTGCGCGCGGGCGGCTGGAACGGGGGCGCGGTCGCGGCCTGCTCGGGACGGTCGGCACTTCTGTGGTCAGGCTCAGGTGGCCGCGGGACGTCCCGTGCCGTGGACCGCGCGCTCACCGCGGGCGCGGGCGGTGCGCCATACGTCCGCGGGCTCTCGGGAACCATCGGCGGGTTGAACGGGGCGGGCTGCGGATTGCCGGTCGGCGGGGCGGCATGGGGGACGGGCCGCGGCACGGGCGCGGGTCCTTGCTCCCGCGGCGCATGCGGTACCGGCTGCGGGGGTGCTTGCCGGGCGCCACCGTCCGGCGGCGGAACCGGGAGGCCGTGCGGGTCGGCCGGCGTCTCCCGCGCGCTCACCGGCTCGGACCGCCGCACGGGCGCCGGACGGTCCTGCCGCGGCCGGGGCGGGGCCGGGTCGGCGACGGGCTGTGAGGGGGCCTGTGCGGCCGCGGGGACCCCCGCCGGGGCCCCGGAGTCCTGCTGGGGGTGCGGAGGCGCCTGCGGCGATCTGGCGGCGGCCTGCGGGCGTCCCGCGACCGGCCGGCGGCGCCGCCCGGACGTCCGGGTCGACCGGCCGGCCACCCGGACGTCGGCCGGGTCCGGGACCGCCGGCCGGGCGGGCGGTTCCGGGGCCGCGGGCCGGGCGGGCGGCTCCGCGGCGACGGGCTCGAACAGGGCGTGCGCGTCCAGGTACGAGGCGCTGGGCAGCCCCGGGTCGATCGCGAGCTGCCATTCCGGATGGGGCCAGTGCCGGGACAGGTGCGACAGCGACGCCTCGCGGTGCTGGACGGCCTGCCCCTGCAGCGAGCGGTCCATCGCCTCCGGAGAGGTGAACGCCAGCACGAAGGTGCCGTCGCCGAACTGCGCCGTGGCGAACCGGTGCTCGGCGGTGGGATCGCCGGATGCTGGCAGGTACAGCGTCGCGCGCGCCAGCAGCCGCAGGTACGCCTGCTGATCGCCGCGCTCGCGCGCCTCGATGAGCGCGGCCTGCAGGGCGGTGCCGGACGGGCCGGCCGCACGGGCGGCGTCCTGCCCTCCGGGCGGGCCCTCGGCCTCGGGAACGGCCAGCGGGATGCCGAGGCCGGGAAGCGCCAGCGGCCCGCCCTCAGGCCCCATCCGGCTCGCCTGGTAGACGAGTTCGAGCGGGGACTCGGTCCCGTAGACGTCGCGGAAGGCGCCGACCATCTGGCCGGCGAGCATCGCGGCCGACTCCAGCATCTCCTCGGACGCGCGGTTGCCGCGCTCGCGCCAGGTGTAGCGGTTCCACCAGTTGCGCCGTTCCTCGCCGTCGGGCGGCTCCCACCCGAGGGTGGTGAGGCGCCGTTCCTGGCGGGGAGCGAGCGGGCGGGGCAGGAACGCGCTGCCGACCGCCTCGGCGTCGAGGCCGCCCTCGATGCGCATCGCCTGCGCGTACGGCAGGCCGCTCGGTCCCTGCACGATGAGGAACGACTTGACGGGGAGGCGCGACAGCTCCAGCGTCAGCCGTTTGGCGAAGTCGTTCCAGTCCACTCGGGGTCCACTCTCGCGTCCGGGGGTGGGATTGCCGTACCCGACGGTAGCCGAACGCTGCGTCACTCCGCCCGGGGAGCCGGGAGGGCGTCGGTCCGCGCCGGGCTCCACACACCGCCGATGGCGTCGTAGACGGCGACGGGGACGTCGTCGTCCTCGCCGGTGGAGCGCCACAGACGGGTGCCGTGGGGCGGCTGCATGGGCACCTGTACGGGAACCTGCATGGAGACACCGCCGGGCTGCTGAACGCCCGCGGCCGGTTGCGCACCGACCGGCTGTACTTCGGTCTGCCGCACGGCGGGCTGCTGCTCGACGACCGGCTGCACCTCAGGTTGCTGAGCGGGGGCCTGTTGCACATCGGGCCGTTGCACATCGGGTTGTGGTGTGCCGGGCTGTTGCGCGGCCGGCGGTTCGCCGGCGGGCGGTGTCCCTTCCGTCGGGGCGCCCAGGGGGGCGGCGGCCGGTTCGGGCTCCGGGGTCTCCGGCTTGGCCCTTCCCAGGTCCGGTGTACCGGCTTCCAGCGCCGCCCTCAACTCCTCCGCCGTGTACGGGTCGATCGCGGTGCCGGAGTCGTCGTAGGGGTCGTCGGCGCGGCCACTCCCGTTGAGACCGGGAATCCCGTTGAGACCGCTCGCCCCGTTCAGGCCCGGGATCCCGTTGACGGCGGGCGAACCGTTGACGGGGAACGAGCCGTTGATCTCCGGCGACGGCCCGTTGGCGCCGGGCTGCCCGTACATGCCCGAACCGTCGGGCGCGGACGCCGGCCCGCTGCCGGCATGGCCGGGACCGGCCGCCGTGTCCGGACCGGCGCCGCCGTAGGGGCCGGGGACCTCGGCACCGGTGGACGGCGTCTCGCGCTGGGCGGCCTCCAGGCGGGCGAGGGCGGACGCGTCCAGCAGGACCTCGCTCGGCAGCCCGGGATTGACGGCCAGCTGCCAGGACGGGTCCGGCCAGCCCGCCGCCAGCAGGGCGAACGACGTGCGCCGGTAGAGCGGGTGCTGGTCGCCCGTGCGGGCCAGCGCACCGGGGGACGTGAACAGCGTGACGTAGGTGCCGCTGCCGATCGTGATCGTCGGCAGCTCGGCGCGGTCGGGGTTCTCGACGGCGTGCCCCGTCGCCGGGAGCACGAGGTCGGCGCCCGCGAGAAGGGTGAAGTAGGTGGCGTGGTCGCCGCGCTCCTTGGCCTCGGCCAGGCGCGCCTCGAGCAGCTCGGCGTCGCCGCCGGGGGCCCCGGCGGGCGGCACCGGCATGGGCGGTCCGGCGGGCGGCGAGCCGGCCGGGTGCGGCGTGATGGGCGGCGGACCGGCGGACGGCGGGGTGACGGGCGGAGGCGTGACGGGCGGCAGGCCTCCGGGTGGCAGGCCTCCGGGTGGCAGGGCGGCGGGCGGCAGGCCGGGGGCCGCCGGGCGCGCGCCGTCAGGGCCGGCCGCCTGCGGGGCGATCGCGGCCGACGAGCGGCGCTTGCTCACCCGGGACGGGTCCGCGATTTCGATGCCGAAGTCCAGCAGCTCGATCAGGCCGGTGCCGTGCCGGTGGAACGACTCGTACACCAGGTCGGAGGGGCGGCGGACGCCTTGGACGTCGCGCAGCGCGGTGACCATCACCTCGGCCAGCCGCGCGTAGTCGCCGACGGTCACCGACCGCATCCCGCCGGGCGTGCCGGCCTCGGGCAGCTCGGTCCACCAGTTGCGGGGCGCGGGGTCGGCGGGCGGGCGCCAGCCCGCGTCGCTCATGACCTCCTCGTCGGCCGGCGTGAGCAGCAGCGGCCCGTCGAGGAAGTTGTTGCTGACCGCCTCGGCGTACAGCCGGTCCGGCTCGCGCATCGCCTGCACGTAGTGCCGGCTCTCGTCGCGTTCGCGCACGATCAGGATGGTGTCCCGGTCGAGACCCGCCAGTTCACGCCCCAGCCGGCGGGCGAACTCGGACCACTCCAACAAGATCACTCCCTACGACCGGGGGCGGTCCCGGGCCCCCGCGAGACCATGCCCGAGATCCGATGATTGTCGCCGGGGACGCCGGGCGCAAACCGGGAGTTCACTCGGGCGGCGGTTCGTGACGCAGGACACGCAGCGCCTCCCTGAGGGCGTCCGGGTCGTCGCCGCAGCGATCGAGGACGCCGATGAGTTTGTGCAGGATCTCGTGGCGTTCATGGCCGATGTCCAGCAGCGACTGGGCGGTCTCCCACAGCTGCGGCGGGTCGCCCCTCCACAGCCGGTCGGTGAGCCTCTCGTGCGCGTCCAGATGCTCCTCGTCCGCGCCGGGGTGCTCGAACTCCAGGATGACGCGGCGGTCGGCCGGATCGGACGGGTCGAGCGCCGACAGGTCGACCGAGCCGTGCCGGCCGGAGCGCCGGTGGGTGCCGGACAGGAACGGCAGCGCGAACGCGCGGCGGGGGAGCGCCTCGAGCTCCCCGTCGGGCAACAGCCGGACGACGAGGTCGCGGTCGAGACCGAAAGCGGACGGGTCGCGGTACGCCTCGGCGAACTTCCCGGTCGCGTCCCACACGGCGTCCAGGGTCGCCCTGACGCCCTCCTCGGGAAGGCCGGTGCGCTTGCCCGCCCAGCGGACCCACGCCGCCAGCACGTGCGGCACGGCCTCCTGCTCGGCGGGGGACAGGAGGACCTTGCGGGGCAGCCAGTCGAGCAGGAACATCTCGCACTTGATCGGGCTGACCCGCAGCGGGCGGCCGAAGTCGTGCGTGCAGCCGTAGGCGATGATCCGGTCCACGCAGCGGCTGGCGGCCGACAGGTCCGACAGGTCGCCAGCCTCGTCCGAGGCGAGGAACCTCGCCGCGATCGTGGCGCGCCGGTCGCGCCCGTACACCGGCGGCTGCGGCAGGCGCCCGCCCGGCGGGAGGATCCCCACGCGGGCGCGCACGAAGGCGTGGTAGGAGCCGAAGGTGTCGTTGACCGGCGGCTCGGTCGTGTCGTTGGTGAGGTCGAGCGCGCTGCGCAGCAGCGCCTTGGTGTCGCGCGGGTCCAGCTGTTCGAACCGCATCAGGGGGTTGTCGCGCCCTTCGCGGCGGCAGTGGTCGAGGAGTTTGTCGACTTGGGACGACACCCATGCGTCGCGCACCATCCCGCATGCCGGGGGACGCCCGGCACGCGGCGAGGACCGGGACGCCGGGGAGAACGGGGCGTCGGCGTACGGGACGGCTCCGGCCTTGTTGCGGTCGACCAGGACGACCAGCGCGTGCCGGTCGGCGCCGCCGTAGGTGTAGGTGCAGACGATGGAGTCCTGGTCGCCGTACACGTCCCGGGACACGAAGCACTCTTCCGGTTCGACCATGCCGACGCGGTCGGCCCATCCGGGGCGGGCGACGCCCCGCTCCATCAGCTCCAGCGCGGCGCGCTCGGCCCTGGCGGCCTGCCGGGGCGTGCCCAGGTACGCCATCCCGGTGAGCAGCGCGAGCGCGGCGGGCGTCCCGGCGCGCGCGGCGTGGTCGGCCAGCGCCTCGCCGATGACCACCTCGACGTCCCCGGCGGTCACCCGGTGGCCCCACCAGGAGCCGAGGATCTCGCTGACGATCAGCTCGGCGTCCAGCGGGCTGCGCACGGCCAGCAGTTCGCGGGCGTGCCGCAGCATCCCGTCGAAGATCTCGGAGACCTCGCCGGGCGGGGCGGACCCGGCCCGCGCCGGATCCCCGGACGAGGAACGGCGGCTGGGAGGACTCACGGTCCCTAGTTTCTCAGATCCCGCGGCGGCGCGCGCCCGTAAGGCGCCGGACCGCCCCGCGGGACGGGACCGTTCCGGGGCTCAGCCGTCCACCCCGGTTCCCTGGGTCCGCCCTGACGGCGGCTCGGATTTCAGCATGCCGACGAGATGTTCGCGCGCCATGCGCTCCACGCGCGCGGGCGTCGGGTCGAGCCCGAGGTGGGCCATGCACGCCTGGACGTCGGCGACGCACTGGTCCACCGCGTCCGAGGTGAAGTTCGCGAACTCGTCGGCGAGCCGCCGCGTGAGAGCGTCGCGGGTCTCGCTCCGGTGATCGGTCAGTGCAGGCATCTGCGCACACCTCCGCGCACGGGGTCCCGGCGGACGGGGATTGCCGCCGGCCGAGGCGCAGTGCGCGTGGATCACCCCTGGTAGGGGGCTTCCGCCCGAACGTCGCCTCGATGTCTCATTCCAGCGCGTTCCTGGGGAGAGTCAAGACATACCGGGGCGTCGTTTCGCAAATTCTGGACCGCCTTCTCCGGTCGCGCCGGAGACCTCCTCGCCCGATGCCGTGCCGGACCCGCCGTCCGGCGCTCTGGCGGCGCCCCGTTGGACCGCGTCCAACCAGCCCGGGTGGTGCCTGGCCGCCCAGTCGCGGTCGACGCGGCCGGTGAGCATCCCGCCGAGCGCGTTCTTGTCCCGGAACGCCTCCCACAGGTGCCCCGCCACGACGATGACGATGATGAGGAAGAGCCAGTCGTGCACGAATGTGGCGCCCGTGCGCCAATGGACCGGCCACGGGTCCGGGAACGTCAGCATCTCCCCGGTGCCGAGCATCAGCAGGATCGCGCCCGCCGTGAACGCCGCGTTCAGTTTCTGGCCGGCGTTGAACTTGCCCACGGGCAGGACGCCACGGCCGTGCCGCACGGCCCTGCGGTCGCCACGCTTCAGCCACTCCCAGTCGTGCGGCGCGAACCTGTTGAGGCTGCGCAGGTCGGTCCGGAACGCCCTGGAGACGAGGCCGAGGACGATGGGGGCCGGCAACGCGAAACCGCACCACACGTGGACGGTCTTCACCAGTTCGCGGTGCCCGACCACCGTGGACAGCATCGGCAGGTAGAGCATGCCCGCCGTGACGAGGCACACCCCCATCAGCAGCGCGGTCACATGGTGGATCGCCCGTTCGGCCCGCGTGAACCGCAGCATCCACACCGGCCGTGCCGGCCCGGGGCGGGTCGGTTCGTGACGGACGGCGTCATGTGGGTGCATCGTCACGTCCGTTCGACCGGCCGACCCAGGCGTCCACGTCGTAGCCGAGGTCCTCCCAGTAGCCCGGCTTGACCTTGTCGGTGAGTTCGATGCCGCCCAGCCACTTCAGGGACTTGTAGCCGTACATGGGCGCGACATAGAGCCGGGTGGGGCCGCCGTGGTCATGCGTGACCGGCTTGCCGTCCATCTGCGTCGCGACTAGGACGTCGCGGCGTCGCGCCTGGGCCAGTGTCAGCGACTCGGTGTAGACGCCGTCGAACGACTTGAACCGGACGGCCTTGGCCTGCGGTGACACCCCCACCGCGTCCAGGAGGTCGGGGAGGGCGACGCCCACCCACCGCACGTCCGGCACCCGCCAGCCCGTCACGCATTGGAAGTCCTTGTCGAGCACCGTCTGCGGCAGGCGCGCCAGGTCGGCCATGCTGAACGCCTGAGGCTTGTCGACCAGGCCGCCCACGGTTATCCGGTGCGTGGCGACACTGTGCCGCTTAACGCTTCCGGTGACGGAGTAGTAACGGAACCCTCCGGCCGCAGGGAGGACGTCCTGGATCCCGCCCACGGGCGCCAGGGCGCGGTTCACCTTGTTCTGTACGGATGCCCCCACGGCGACCCCCGCGACGCCGAGGCCGAGCATCCCGAGCACGACCCGCCGCCCTACGGGACTGCCTTCTGCCGGCTCCTCGTTCACCTCTCCATTCGAGCACTGCGACCTGTGAACCGCCAGGTTCCGGGCGCCCTCGTAAGACTTCTGACAGATTCGACGCCGCCGGCGCCGCCGACCGGGAGGCGGCGCCGGCCGCCTGTACCGGCCGACCGGCACCGGACGGCGGTCCTAAGCTGGCCCCATGGCCACGAAGGTTCACCTAGCGCAGCGGCCCGAGGCCGACGAACTGCTGGGCCGCAGCCCGCTCGCCGCATTGGTGGGAATGCTCCTCGACCAGCAGATCCCGATGGAATGGGCGTTCTCGGGCCCTTACACGATCGCGCAGCGGCTCGGGACGGACGATCTCCACGCCCACGAGATCGCCGCCTGCGATCCGGAGCGGTTCGCGGCGCTGTTGTCGGAGAAGCCGGCCGTGCACCGTTACCCCGGTTCGATGGCCAAGCGGGTGCAGCAGTTGTGCCGGTACGTCGTCGAGAACTACGACGGGGACGCCGAGAGGGTGTGGAAGGACGCGGCCGACGGCAAGGAGCTGTTCAAGCGGCTGAACGGGCTGCCCGGCTTCGGCAGGCAGAAGGCGCAGATCTTCCTGGCGCTGCTGGGCAAGCAGTACGGGGTCCGGCCGGAGGGCTGGCGGGAGGCGGCGGGCGCGTACGGCGAGGAGGGCTCGCACCGGTCGGTCGCCGACATCACCGGCCCGGAGTCGCTGGCGAAGGTGCGCGCCTTCAAACAGGAGACGAAGGCCGCCGCCAAGGCCGGTAAGTAGCGCCGGCGGGTAAGGGAAGCCGGACACAGAAACAGTCTTTATCGCCTTTTTTCTACCAAATCGGGCGGAGGGTGGCCGGAACGGCCGGCGACCGGAAACTCGCCGAAGCGGCGGGGTTGGCCGCCCATCCCGCCCCGGGCGCCGTAACATCGCCTACTCGCCCTCCTCATGGGCCGCGTCCGGCGTCCCGTAGGAAGGCGTCCGAATCCCGCGCCGTCGCATGGGAGCACAGAGACAAGGATGTCCTTCAGGGCTTCCGTAGGCGGCGAACCACCGGGATGATGAATACCTGACTCCGACCGGTGTTGTGATGGAGGCGGGAGCGCTAGCCTGCTCCCATTCACTCATAGTGATGAAAACTTGTCGCGCGGTACGGGACCCTCTGGGGCGGAGGTGTTGTCCATGAGCACCGAGACGTCCGTTCCCCAACCCCGCGTCTCAGGGGTGGAGGGGCAGCCCATGGATGCGTCCGACTCCGCGCTGTACGCGACCCTGCTGAAGGAGGCCCCCGGCGGCCTGGCGTTCTTCGACGGCGACCTGCGCTGCCGCAGGGCCAACGACGCGCTCGCGGCGCTGCTCGGCGTGGACGTCCGCGACCTGCAGCGGCGGCGCCCCGCCGAGGTGCTGCCCGAGACCCTGGCGGGCGCGTTCGAGACGGCGCTGCGCACCGTGCTCGCCGAGGACCGCCCGCTGGCCGACCTCGACCTCGTCGTCCCCGCCGACGGCGAGCCCGGACGCGCGGGAGAGGCGGCGGCGGTCGCCACCGCCGTCGAGGAGCGCATCCTCGCCTGCACGTGGCTGCCCGCCCGCGGGTCCGGCGGCGAGCGGCTCGGCGTCGTGCTGACCGCGCTGGACGTGACCGAGCGGCGCCGCGCCGAGGAGGTCATCCGGCGCAAGGAGCAGCGCTACCGCTCGCTCGTGGAGGCCAGCGCCCAGGTGGTCTGGGTGGCCGCGCCCGGCGGCGGCGTGATCGACGACGCCCCGGAATGGCGCGCGATCACCGGCCAGGCCTCCGAGGACTACGCCGTCGGCGGCTGGATGGCGGTCGTCCACCCCGAGGACCGTCCCCGCATCGAGGCGGCCTGGCGCGAATGCGTCGCGGAGAACCGGGTCTTCGAGACCAACTACCGGATCCGCACCAAGAGCGGCACGTACCGGCACTTCGACGTGCGGGCCGTCCCGATCCGGCGCGGTGACGAGGTCATCGAGTGGGTCGGTGCCAACACCGACGTCACGGGCCAGCGCGAGGCCGAGGAGATGCGCGGGCGGCTGACCGAGCAGCTGTCGGCCGCGGCGCTGCGCACCGCGCGGCTCCAGCAGGCCACCTCGATGCTCGCCGAGGCGCTGACCGTCTCGCAGGTCGTCCAGGTGATCACCGAGGTCGGGCGGTCCGCCATCGGCGCCGACTACTCGGCCGTGGCGCTGCTGGACGACGACAAGCTGCGCCTCAGCATCGTCACCCCGTCCCAGCCCGGCGCGGAGGGCGACGCCCGCCCGGCCTCTCGGGACGACATCAAGGTCGCCGACCAGACCGTCATGTCCGTCGCGGTGCGCGAGAGCCGGCCGTTCCTGGCCGAGCACCCCGACAGCCTGCGCCTGCAACTCGGCCGCGACGAGAAGGAGCTGTTCGCCCAGCATCCCGAGGAGCGCGCCTGGGTGGGCCTGCCCCTGCTGGCCGCGGGCGCCCCGATAGGCGCGCTGCGCTTCTCCTTCACCCGGCCCAGGGAGATCACCGAGGAGGAGCGGGTCTTCCTGGAGGCGCTCGCCGGGCAGTGCGCCCTGGCGGTGGAGCGCGCGCTGCTGTTCGAACGCGAGCACCGGACCGCCGAGGAGCTCCAGCGCAGCCTTCTCCCCAGTGACCTCCCGCAGCTGCCCGGCATGGTGCTGGCGGCCCGCTACAACCCGGCCACCCGCCATGTCCAGGTCGGCGGCGACTGGTACGACGTCTTCCGGCTCCCCGACGACCGGCTCGCGGTCGCGGTGGGCGACGTCATGGGCAAGGGCGTGCTCGCCGCGGCCGGAATGGGACGCGTCCGCAACGCGCTGCGCGCGCTCGCGCTGAACGACCCGCGGCCCGCCGCGGTGCTCGCCGGACTCGACCGGCTGTTCAGCGCCACCGAGGACGAGGAGCAGTTCACCACGGTCGCGTACGCGGTCATCGACCCCGAGACGGGCCGCGGCGCCTTCAGCAACGCCGGCCACCCGCCACCCCTTCTGATCTCTCCGGACGCGCCCGCGCGCGTGAGCACGCGCGAGCCCGGCACGCCGCTCGGCTGGCCGAGCCAGCGGCAGCAGACAAGTTTTTCCATCGAGACCGGCAACACTGTGGTCTTCTATTCCGATGGACTTGTGGAGAACCGTAGGCGTGGGGTGGACGCCGGGCTGGAGGAACTCGTCGCGACGGCCGCGGACGCCCCACCTGAAGTGGTAGGAGATCCAGAAAGACTCGTCGACTTCCTGGTCGATCGGATGCTTGCCGGGTACGAGCAGGTAGACGATGTGACCGTGCTCGCCCTGCACGTCCCGCCCAAGTCCTGGTGAAACCCGAGTGAAGCCCGCCGCAGACGGTGAGAAGTCGGTCCCGCCCGTACGAAGGACCGCCTCGCGCCCTCTAAGGTGGAGAGTTACCGGGTAGGACCTCAGGGCGGAATGCGCAGCAGTGCCAGAATGCTTGACCCAGTGAGAGCGGGTACGCTGCGGTCCCGCACCGGGAGGTCCGCCCAGTGTGTGGTCCCACCCAGTGTGAGGCCGGGCCCGTCAGGGCACTTGGGTCAACCAAGCCACACGTTCGTTCGAGAGGTATTTGTGTCGCCTGCTAGCTCGACCTCGAAAGCGTCAGATCTGCACGATCACGTCATCGCGCAACTGATCGAGCGTGGACGGTCCCAGGGTTACCTCGAAGCCGACGACGTACGCCGTACGTTCGAGGAGGCCGACATCCCCGTGTCGAAGGCCTCCAGCATTCTGCGGAGCCTCAGCAAGGAGGGTGTGACCGTCGTGGTGAGCGCTGCCGATTCCGCGGCGCCCAAGCGTTCGCGCAAGCGCGCGGCGCCGCCGGCGCGCAGGCCCAGGACCGCCGCTGCCGCCAAGGAGCAGCCCGACACGGTGACCGCGGTCGTCGGCGACGACGCGGCCCCCGAGGAGCCCGCGCCGCGCCCGGAGGCCCCGAGGCCCGCGGCGCCCAAGCCCGCTCCGCCCAAGTCCGCCAAGGCCAAGCCGAAGAAGGCCGCGCCCGCCAAGAAGGCCGCCGCGCAGCCCGCGGCGGTCAAGGCGGCCGCCCCGGCCAAGAAGTCCGACGACCCCGAACTCGACGACGAGGTCGACGTCGACCTCGAAGAGGACCTGAACGACCTCGAGGTCGAACTCGTCGAGGACGCGCCCGCCGAGGTCGAGGAGACGCCCGACGGCGAGGAGGACGAGGCCCCGGCCGCGCCCGCCGCCGAGAAGGCCGCCCCGGCCGCCAAGAAGGGCGGCGACGCCCCGGCCGAGGAGGAGGGCTTCACCCTCGGCGACGACGACGAGGACGCGCCCGCCCAGCAGATCGCCGCGGCCGGCGCCACCGCCGACCCGGTCAAGGACTACCTCAAGCAGATCGGCAAGGTCCCGCTGCTCAACGCCGAGCAGGAGGTCGAGCTGGCCAAGCGGATCGAGGCCGGCCTGTTCGCCGAGGAGCGCCTGGCCGCCGACGGCCCGGCGCTGGGCGAGGAGGACCTCGAGGACTTCGAGTGGATCGCCGAGGACGGCCGCCGCGCCAAGAACCACCTGCTGGAGGCCAACCTCCGGCTCGTGGTCTCGCTGGCCAAGCGCTACACCGGCCGCGGCATGCTGTTCCTGGACCTGATCCAGGAGGGCAACCTCGGCCTGATCCGCGCGGTCGAGAAGTTCGACTACACCAAGGGCTACAAGTTCTCCACGTACGCCACCTGGTGGATCCGGCAGGCGATCACCCGCGCGATGGCCGACCAGGCCCGCACCATCCGCATCCCGGTGCACATGGTCGAGGTCATCAACAAGCTGGCCCGCGTGCAGCGCCAGATGCTCCAGGACCTGGGCCGCGAGCCCACCCCGGAGGAGCTGGCCAAGGAACTCGACATGACCCCGGAGAAGGTCGTCGAGGTGCAGAAGTACGGCCGCGAGCCGATCTCCCTGCACACCCCGCTCGGTGAGGACGGCGACAGCGAGTTCGGCGACCTCATCGAGGACTCCGAGGCGATCGTCCCGGCCGACGCGGTCAGCTTCACGCTGCTGCAGGAGCAGCTGCACTCGGTGCTCGACACGCTGAGCGAGCGCGAGGCGGGCGTGGTGTCGATGCGGTTCGGGCTGACCGACGGCCAGCCGAAGACGCTGGACGAGATCGGCAAGGTGTACGGGGTGACCCGGGAGCGCATCCGGCAGATCGAGTCCAAGACCATGTCGAAGCTGCGCCACCCGTCCCGCTCGCAGGTGCTGCGGGACTACCTCGACTGACACGTTCTTGTCACCGTGAAGGCCCCCGTCCGGCGGACGGGGGCCTTCACGGTGGTGCGCCGGCGCGTGCGTCCGCGCGGCGCGGGCGGCGGTCCGTCAGGAATGCAGGATCACGTCGAGGTTCGCGCCGTTCAGCTCGGCGGTGTGCCCGAGGCCGGTGACGGCCTTCAGCAGCTCCTCGGGCGTCGCGGGATCGGCGCCCGCCTTGATCAGGTCATGGGCGATCGCGCCCCGGGTCGCCTTGGCCATGTGGCTGACGACCGTCCGTTCGGGCGCGCCGTCCACGATCCGCTCGCGGAAGACGCGGACCGCGACGGCCGGCCCGGGAGCCTTCCAGGCCGACGCGTACGGACCGGAGCGCATGTCGACGATCAGCCCGTCCAGGTCGAGCGTCTTCCGCATCACCGGCCGCCAGAACGTCCCCAGACGGCCCATGGGCGGCAGCGACACCGACATGGACAGCCGGTAGGGCGGGACGCGGTCGGTGAGCCGCAGCGCGCCCCACAGGCCCGAGAAGACCACGATGCGCTCGGCGGCGGCCCGCGCGTCCAGGCTCGGCAGGTCCAGGTTGTCGTAGAGGACGCCCGTGTACAGCCGCGCCGCGGGCAGCGCGGGCGCCTCGCGCAGCGCCCTGTTGCGCTCCAGCGCCTCGTCGACCTGCCCGGCCGGCAGCCCGAGGACCTCCGGCGCGTCCTTGCGGCGGGACGCCCTGGTCAGGGCGGTGATGACCCGCTTGCGCGCCGCGGTCAGCCCCGGGAAGCTCAGCGAGGCCGGGTCGAGGGG
This sequence comes from Actinomadura napierensis, assembly GCF_039529375.1. Classification (NCBI taxonomy): domain Bacteria; kingdom Bacillati; phylum Actinomycetota; class Actinomycetes; order Streptosporangiales; family Thermomonosporaceae; genus Actinomadura; species Actinomadura napierensis. The sequence continues at coordinate 47,570 of NZ_BAAAMR010000009.1, read as the reverse complement.
CGGCCCGTCGCCCTCGGTAGCCTTCTTCTCCGACGGCGGCAGCAGGATGTGCACGTTCCCCCCGAAAGACGGTGTTCTCTGATGGCTGGCGTTTGATGTCGAAATACTCGACGGTCCAGGGGCCACGGGACCTCGACCGGCTCGTGGCCGAGGCCTGGCCCGCGCGGTCCGTCCAGGATATTGGGGGGTGGCTGCTGCGCCACGCCGACGGCGTCACCAAGCGGGCCAACTCCGTCCTGCCCCTGGGAGCTCCTGAGGACCTCGACGGGGCGCTGCGGCGGACGGAGCGCTTCTACGGCGAGCGCGGGCTGCCTGCGGTGTTCTCCATGAGCGAGCGCGCGCGGCCGGACGGGCTCAACGCGCTCCTGGAGGCGCGGGGCTACGAGCTGGTCGATCCGACGCTCGGCATGGCGGCCGATATCGACGGCCCGTACGAGCGGGACGGCGTGGAGATCGCGGACGAGCCGTCCGCCGGCTGGCTGGACGTCTGGTGGTCGGTGGACGGCCGTTACGACCACCAGTTGCCGACGGCGACGCAGATCCTGACCGGCGTCCCGGCGGGGTACGCATCCCTCGACGGCGTGGCCGTGGGCCGGGGCGTCCCGCAGGGCGAGTGGCTGGGGATCTACGCGATGGCCGTGTCGCCGGAGGCGCGCCGCCGCGGGCTGGGGCGGCGTGTCCTGCGCGCGCTGCTCGGCTGGGGGCGCGAGCAGGGCTGCGAGCGGGCGTACCTGGTCGTCGTCGAGCGGAACGCCCCGGCGCGGGCGATGTACGCGGCCGAGGGGTTCACCGAGTCGGGCGGATACCACTATCGCGTGAAGAGCGTCACGCCGGCGTGAGAAGGCCGGCGGCGCGATGGTCCGCGTCACCGGCCGGCCATTTCATGGATACGCAGCGTGATGAATTGATCACTCAACGAATCCATTCGGTCATTGCCCGGGATGGGGTCCGATGGGACCCGCGACTGAAATGCGAACGGCGGTCACCGTCTCCGGTGACCGCCGCCCGCGGGGCGTGCTATTTCGATGCCTGCCGCTAGTCGTCCACGGCGGCGGCCGGGGTTTCGTTGAGCCTGTCGGTCTCATCCTGAATGTCGGCCCCGTTGGCGCGCAGGGCCTCCGTGTACTTACGCCCGTGGTGGGCGCAGAACAGAAGGTCGCCGCCGCCTACAAGGACCGCACGAACGTAGGCCTGGGCGCCGCAGCGGTCGCACCGGTCGGCGACGGTCAGCGGCTTGGTCGGGGCAAGGGCTCCAGTCACGGCACCTTCCTCATGCTCGGGGTCGGTACTTAGGACAACATCTAACCCGACGTGGACGTTCCCAACCTGCTTCTTCGTACGCCCACAGCAGAATGGCCCAATTAGTGACCGAGGTCACATCGTCCGGCCTGCGATTGTCACGCGGCGTCCCAGCGGAAGAGGCGCATGGCGACGAGCCCGCCCACCACCGCGAAACCGAGCAGGATTCCCATCTGCGGCAGCGCGGACATCGGCCCGAGGCCGCGGCCCATCACGTTCAGCATCCCGGTGTTCAGATACCGCAGCGGGAAGATGTAGGCCAGCGTCCGCATCCACGTCGGCGAGGCGTCCAGCGGGAAGAACGAGCCGCCGAGGAACGCCATCGGCAGCACCACCAGCTGCGTCACCGCCTGGGCCGTCTCCTGCGTCTTCGCCCATGCGCCGATCACCATCCCGATCGCCAGGAAGGCCAGCACCCCCGAGAGCACCATGGGGATGGCCATCCACCAGTAGTGGCCGAGTTTCAGCCCGAACACCGGCAGTTGCGCCACCGCCACGAACAACCCGAACTGCACGAGCGCCACGGCCAGGCTCACCGCGACCCGCGCGGCGAACACCGTGGGCACCGGCGCGGGGGACAGCTGGAGGCGGCGCAGGATGCCCTTCGTCCGCCACGTCACGAGCGTCTGGGACGCCCCGAACACGCCGGCCGACGCCAGCGCCCAGCCCAGCAGGCTCGGCGTGAAGAACTGGATCGCCTTGAGCGAGTCGTCCTCCACCTGCTGCGAGGTCACGCGGTAGGCGGGCGGCTTGCCGGTCGCCGCCTGGTTCGCGCCCTGGACGATCGAGTTCATCAGGCCCTGCACGGTCCCGGACTTCACCTGGTCGGCCGCCGAGTAGTGCACGACCAGCTGGTTCCCGACCTGCTCCACCGCCGCGTCCGCGTCGCCCTTGGTGACCTTGTGCAGCGCGTTGTGCCGGTCCGAGGTCTTGGACAGCTTGAGGGTGTCGCCGAGCTCGTCGCCCCCGTGCGCCATCGCCTGGTCCAGGATCGACACCCGGCCGATCTCCAGCACCTTCACCTTGGAGGTGCTCTGGTGGCCGAACACGCCGCCGAAGATCACCAGGAACATCAGCGGGAACAGAACGGTGAAGAACAGCGCGCCCCGGTCCCGCCGGAAGCCCAGGAACATCGCCCGGGACAGGCTCTTGAAACTCTCCAGTGTGCTCACGCCCTGTACTCCCGTCCGGTGAGCTCCAGAAAGACGTCCTCGAGGGTGGCGCCGCGGATCTGCACCCCGTCCAGCGCGTCCTTGGCGGCCATGGCCGCCACCACCGCGGAGGGGTCCCGGGTGGAGATCGTCAGCGAGACGCCGTCGTCCTCGGCGTCGTCGGCGCCGGGCAGCCGGCGCGCGTCGGCCTCGTTCAGCACGCCGCTGGCGATGCTGATGCGGGCCGGCGCGTCCAGCCCGCGCACCAGCACCGCGGGCGGCCCGAGCCGCAGGATCCGGCCCGAGTCCATGATCGCGACCCGGTCGCACAGCGACTCGGCCTCGTCCATGTAATGCGTGGTCAGGACGATGGTGCGGCCCTCGGTGTTGATGGCGCGCAGCACATCCCACAGGTTGCGCCGCGCCTGCGGGTCCAGCGCGGCGGTCGGCTCGTCCAGGAACACCAGCTCCGGGTCGTGCACGAGCGCGCACGCGATCGACAGCCGCTGCGCCTGCCCGCCCGACAGCTTCTCCACCCGCACGTCCGCCTTGTCGGAGAGCCCGACGGTCTCCAGCATCGCGTCGGCCTTCTTCGCCGGGACGCCGTACAGCGACCCGAACGTCCGGAGCTGCTCGCGCGCGGTGAGCCGCTCGAAGAACGACGACGCCTGCAGCTGCACGCCGATCCGGGGGAGCAGCCGCGGGTTGCGCGGCCACGGGGGGAGACCGAGGACCGAGACCGTCCCCTCGTCGGCCTGCCGCAGCCCCTCGACGATCTCCAGGGTCGTCGTCTTGCCGGCCCCGTTGGGCCCGAGGATCCCGAAGAACTCGCCCTCGTCGACGGCGAACGTCACCCCGTCCACCGCGTTGACGTCCCCGTAGCGCTTACGGAGGCCGCTGACCTCGATCGTTTCTGCCATGGGCAGGACATTAGGGAAGCGTGACGGGCCGGTGCACCCACCTATAGGTGGACGTTGCGGCGGTCCACCCCCGGTTGGGGGAGAATCGGACGGACCGCGGGGGACCGGCGGGAAGATCGTCCGCACGCGCGTGCCGGAAAGGCCGAGGCGGCGAGCCCTTCGAACGTTTGTCGGTGCCCGGGGGTACCCTCTTGCCGAATGTCCTACCCCCGAGGAGCACACGCAGTTGACCGCCGCGACCGCCGAAGCGATGACCGATGACCCGCACGGCTACTCCGCCCGGCACCTCTCGGTGCTGGAGGGGCTGGAGGCCGTGCGGAAGCGACCCGGGATGTACATCGGGTCGACCGACAGCCGTGGCCTGGCGCACTGCCTGTGGGAGATCGTCGACAACAGCGTCGACGAGGCCCTGGCCGGGTACTGCACGCACATCAGCGTGACGATGCGCGCCGACGGGTCGTTCGAGGTGGGCGACAACGGCCGCGGCATCCCGGTCGACCTGGAGCCGAAGACGGGCCTGCCCGGCGTCGAGCTGGTGATGACCAGGCTGCACGCCGGAGGCAAGTTCGGCGGGGTGTCCTACACCGCGTCCGGCGGCCTGCACGGCGTCGGCGCGTCCGTGGTGAACGCCCTGTCGGCCCGGCTGGACGTCGAGGTCGACCGCGAGGGCCACACCCACGCGATCAGCTTCCGGCGCGGCCTGCCCGGCGAGTTCGCCGACGACGGCCGCCCGAACGCCCGGTTCAAGAAGAAGTCGGGGCTGCGGCAGATCCGCAAGGTCGCCAGGAAGGTGACCGGCAACCGCACCCGGTTCTGGCCCGACATGCAGATCTTCCTCCAGGACGCCACGGTCGAGCAGTCCCTCGTCCTGGACCGGATGCGCCAGACCGCCTTCCTGATCCCGGGCCTGACCATCGACGTCCGCGACGAGCGCGGCGAGGAGGTCGTCGAGGAGAGGTTCCGCTTCGACGGCGGCATCAGCGAGTACTGCACCTACCTGGCCAAGGACGCCGCCCTGGTCGAGGTGCTGCGGCTGCAGGGCCGCGGGCACTTCACCGAGACCGTCCCGGTGCTGGACGAGCAGGGCCACCTGACCCCGACCGACGTGGAGCGCGACTTGGAGGTCGACGTCGCGCTGCGCTGGGGCACCGGCTACGACACGGTCACCAGGTCGTTCGTGAACGTGATCGCCACCCCGAAGGGCGGCACCCACCTGCGCGGGTTCGACCGCGCGGTGCTCAAGGTCGTCAACGAGCAGCTGCGCGCCACCCGGCTGCTGAAGAACGGCGACGAGGACGTCATCAAGGAGGACGTCCTGGAGGGCCTGACCGCGGTGGTGACGGTCCGGCTTCCCGAGCCGCAGTTCGAGGGGCAGACCAAGGAGATCCTCGGCACCTCCGCGGCCACCCGGATCGTCTCGCAGGTGGTCACGCGGGAGCTGAAGGAGATCTTCGAGAACCCACCGCGCGGCCAGAAGCAGCCGCTGCGGGCCGTGCTGGAGAAGATCGTCGGGGCGGCCAAGACCCGGATCGCGGCCCGCACCCAGCGCGACAACCAGCGCCGCAAGACCGCGCTGGAGAACTCGGCGCTGCCGGCCAAGCTGGTCGACTGCCGCAACGCCGACGACCGCAGCGAGCTGTTCATCGTCGAGGGCGACTCGGCGCTCGGCACCGCCAAGCTGGCCCGCGACTCCGAGTTCCAGGCGCTGCTGCCGATCCGGGGCAAGATCCTCAACGTGCAGAAGGCGTCCGTCGCGGACATGCTGAAGAACGCCGAGTGCGCCGCGATCATCCAGGTGATCGGGGCCGGGTCGGGCCGCACGTTCGACATCGACGCCGCCCGCTACGGCCGGATCATCCTGATGGCCGACGCCGACGTCGACGGGTCGCACATCCGCACGCTGCTGCTGACGCTGCTGTTCCGCTACATGCGGCCGATGCTGGAGGCGGGGCGGGTGTTCACGGCGGTCCCGCCGCTGCACCGGATCGAGCTGGTCAAGCCCAAGAAGGGCCAGGAGAAGTACGTCTACTGCTACAGCGACGGCGAGCTGACCCGCAAGCTGGTGGAGTTCGAGCGCAAGGGCCAGCGCTGGAAGGAGCCCATCCAGCGGTACAAGGGCCTCGGTGAGATGGACGCCGACCAGCTCGCGGAGACCACGATGGACCCGCGCCACCGCATCCTGCGCCGGATCCGGGTGGAGGACGCGGACGAGGCGGCGAAGATCTTCGATCTGCTGATGGGCAGCGATGTGGCGCCGCGCCGGGAGTTCATCACCGCCGGCGCGTCCGAGCTGGACACCGAGCGCATCGATCTGTAGGCGCATCGGTTCGCGCAGGCGCACGGATCTGTGGGCGCACGGATTTGTGGACGCGCCGGCATGTGGCCGGCGCTCCGGGGGCGGTGCGGGTGCCGCCCCCGGGTGCCGGTGACGCCCGGTGCGGGGCCGGGGCCGTCAGGTCGTGCACGGCCCCGGGGAGGGGCGGGTCAGCGGCCGATCCGCAGGTCGCGCAGCCGCTGGATCGGGTCCTGCGCCTTGCGCTGCACGGCGGCCGACGTCGGCGGGGCGTACGTCGCGAGCGCGAGGTAGGTGTCGAACGACGCGGTGTTCTGGCCCGACGCCGAGGGCAGCCCGGCCTTCCAGTCGATCACCGGCCCGAACAGCCCGCAGCCGGACGTCTTCGGCACCGCGAAGGCGGTGTCGGAGGCCGGCGTGTGCAGGACCGGCGGGTGGTGGAAGGTGTCGTTCGGGTCGCCCTCGTCGACGACGCTGATCTGGCCGAGGTCGACGCCGAGGTTCAGCTTGACCGGGTCTTTCTTGGAGCCGATCGAGCAGCCCTTCCCGACCGCGTCGTTGATGATCTTGATCTTCATCTCCAGCCCTGCGTTGGGCAGGTCGAAGGTGAAGCCGCCGGTGTACTTCGGCTGCACCTGGACCTTGTTGAACGGCAGGTCGTCGAGGCCGGGGACGTTCAGCCCGAGCAGCCCGAGCACGCCGCCCGGGACGGTCATCGGCTTGCCCGTCAGCGTCACGCTGGTGAACTCCGACGGGGACGAGGCGTCGGCCTGGACCGACTGGACGGTGATCCGCATCGGCTGGGTGATGGTCTGGCCGAGCCCGCCGAGCTTCATGGTCCCGCCGGTCACGACCATCTGCATGCACAGCCCGAGGGACGGGTCGATGCCGGCGGGCAGCGGCGGGCAGTCCTTGGCGAAGTCGAACGCCGGCACGCCGGGCGCGGGCGCCTCGGTGGCCGTCGAGGGGGTCCGGGGGGTCGCCTGGGCGGGTGCGGCGACCGCGCCGAGCGCCAGGGCGAGGGGCGCCGCCACGGAGGCGGCGCGGAGGATGGATTTCACGGGTTCTGGACGCGCCTTTCGTCACGATGCGCGGACCGCTGGTTGGAGCGATCCACGCCGGAGTGGTACCCGATTCAAAAACGTGAGCGTTTCTCGAAGCAAGATCGCGGAGCTGGCCGGTTTCGGCCAGCTGCCACGGGCAACGTTCGGCGGTGAACCACTGGTCACGGAGGGTTCTCCACCCGCCGGTGGAGGCCCGCAAGTCCAGCCGGACGCCGATCCCCGGCACGGCCGCCCGGACCTACGGTCGAGACCATGAACACCGCCGACAACGTGCTCATCGCCCTCGCCGTGCTCGCGCTCGTCCTCTACCGGCAGCTGCGCTCCCGGCCGGTCGGCGAGCGCAGGCTCTACACCCTCCCCGCCGTCCTCGCCGTCATCGGCGTGGCGCAGGGCGGCCTGCTGGACCAGGCGCACGCGGGATTGAGCGTCGCGCTCCTGGCGGTCGAGGCCGTCACCGCCGTCGCGTTCGGCGCCCTACGCGCGGTGACCGTCCGGCTGTGGCGGGCGGACGACGGCGAGCTGTGGCGGCGCGGCACCGCCTGGACGCTCGCGGCGTGGCTGGTGTCGATCCTCAGCCGCGTCGGGTTCCTGGCGGCGGGGCACGCGCTCGGCCTGAAGGTCGGCTCCAGCGTCTTCCTGGTCTTCCTCGCCCTGACGCTGATCGTCCAGAACCTGCTGGTCGCGTGGCGCGGACGGCGCCTCACCGCGGCCGCACCGGTTGGCGTCGCATCGTGAGGTTCGGACCCTTCGCCGTCGAGGAGCGGCTCGTCCGGACGGTCGCGATCTCGGTCGTGCTGATCTGGGGCGCCGTGGCCTACCTCCACGGGCTCCTGCGGGGAATGCCCGCCCCGGCCCTGCACGGCACGGGGCTGGCGGTCGTCCTGCTCAACGCCGCGACGTTCGTCCTGCTGGGAACCGGCCTGTGGCTGGGCCGGCCGAAGGACTCCCCGTGGCGCTGGGCGGGGATCTCGCTGCTGCTCGCCTCGATGGGGACGTCGCTGTCGCTCTACCCGATCGCCCCGCACGGCGGGGGCGGCTACTACTTCTCGATGGCGGCCCTGTGGGCGCTGCTGATGCGGATCCCGGCGCGCTGGGGCCTCGGCCTCGGGACGGCGACCGTGGTCTCCGTGGCCGCGCTGGGCGAGGCCGCCGGGCACGGGCCCGACTACGGGCTGCTGGCCGCGTTCGTCGGCCTGACCCTCGGCGCCCTCGCCAGCCGGCAGAGCGTCCTCGCGCAGGAGGCCACCCGCCGCGCGGAGGCGGCCAACGCGGTGCTGGCCGAGCGCTCGCACATCGCGCGGGAGATCCACGACATCCTCGCGCACTCGCTGTCGGCGCAGATCGTCCACCTGGAGGGCGCGCGGCTGCTGCTGTCCCGGGACGGGGACCGCGTGCAGGCCCTCGACCGGGTGGAGCGCGCCCGCAACCTGGCCCGCTCCGGCCTGGAGGAGACCCGCCGGGCGCTGGCGACGCTGCGCGGGGAGATCCGCGAGCCGAAGGACGTCATCGCGGAGCTGGCCGAGGAGTTCTACGTCGGCACCGGCCGCCCGTGCGACGTCCAGGTGACGGGCGCGCCGCGCGAGCTGACGCCGCAGGCGGGGCTCGCCGTCGTCCGCACCGCCCAGGAGGCGCTCACCAACGTCCGCAAGCACGCGCCGGGAGCCCGCTCCCATGTCACGCTGCGCTATCTCAGCGACGCCGTCGAGCTCGAGGTGTCCGACACCGGCGGCACCGAGCCCGTCCTGGAGATCGAGGGCGGCGGCTACGGGCTGGTCGGCATGCGGGAGCGGGCGGAACTGATCGGTGGGACCCTGGAGACCGGGCCGGAGGGCAGGGGATTCCGCGTCGCCCTCCGGGTGCCGGCGTGACACGAGGCGGGGCACGGTGAGCGACGAGACGAGGATCCTGGTCGTCGACGACCAGACGGTGGTGCGGGAGGGCCTGGTCCTGCTGCTGGAGCTGCTGCCCGGCATCGAGGTGGCCGGGTCGGCCGGCGACGGCGAGCAGGCCGTCGCCATGGTCGCCGAGCTGTCCCCCGACGTGGTGCTCATGGACCTGCGGATGCCGCGGGTGGACGGGGTGGAGGCGACCCGGCGGATCAAGGCGGCGCACCCGCGGGTCGAGGTCGTCGTGCTGACCACCTACGCCGACGACGAGTCGATCTTCGCGGCGCTGCGCGCCGGCGCCCGCGGGTACCTGACCAAGGACGCCGGCGCCGACGACATCGCCCGCGCGGTCGCCTCCGTCCGCGGCGGCGCGGCGCAGCTCGACCCGGCGATCCAGCGCCGCCTGGTCGAGGCGGTCGCCGCCGACCGGCGCCCGGCCCGGCGGCCCGGCGGCGAGCTGCCCGACGGGCTGACCCGGCGCGAGGCCGAGGTGCTCGCGCTGATCGCGCAGGGCCGCTCGAACGCCGAGATCGCCGGCGACCTGTTCATCAGCGAGGCGACCGTGAAGACGCACATCAACAACCTGTTCGCCAAGGCGGGCCTGCGGGACCGCGCGCAGGCCGTCACGTACGCCTTCCGGCACGGGCTGGCCGGGTCCTAGACCGGTCCGCGGGGCGGGGACGATCAATCGGTCAGCGGGCGGCAAGACCTCGGTCAAGGCGCCCGCCCCGGGGCGGCGCCGTCCCCAGCATGGGAGGTCCCGGAACCCGGAAGGACCTCGGCGTGCACAGAACCCTGATGATCGCGGAGTACCTGCGGCCGTACGCGCAGTGGCGGATCGCCCGCCCCGACCGCACCGACGACTGCCGCAACGCCCGCGCCGCGATCGGCCTCATCGACGCGGCCGCGTACGTGACGCAGCTGGACGACTGCGACCGCGTGATCGTCCGGATGGCCGTCGCCGGCTGCTTCGCCAAGGGCCGTTTCGACCCCGGCCCCGAGGGCGAGGCGCTCGTCCGCGACTGGCACTACGAGGAGGCCGTGGACGGCCCGGCGGACCTGCTGGAGGGCCTGGCCGCGTGCGCGGAGCGCGCCTGCGCCGACCGCGCCGACCGTCCCGCCGTCCTCAGCCTGCCCTAGGCGCGGCCGGACGCGCGGGGGTAGCCAAGCGTGCGCTTGGTAGCCTCGGTCGCATGCCGACCGAGGAACAGATGAAGAGCGCGCTCCAGGCCTATGTCGACGGCTTCAACTCCGGCGACCCCGCGGCCGTCACCAGCCTGTTCGCCGACGACGCCGTGGTGGCCGACCCGGTCGGCAACCCGCCGATCGAGGGCCGCGCGGCGATCGACGAGTTCTACACCGGAGCCGTCGGCGCCGGCGCGAAGCTCTCGCTCGACGCCCCCATCCGCGGCTCGCACGGCGACCGCGCCGCGATGGCCTTCAGCGTGCACATGCCCGGCATGCGCATCCGGGTCATCGACATCATGACCTTCGGCGACGACGGCAGGATCGTCCGGATGGAGGCGCACTGGGGGCCCGGCGACGTCGAGTCCTGACCGGCCCGTGGGAGGGTGGGACCCGGTCGAGAACCTGGAGGTCGGGTGCCCGCGCGTCCGGTGCTGTACGTGATCGCCTGCGGCGGGCGGCCCGCCGCAGAACTGCCGGCCTTCGTCGAGCGGCTGCTCGGCGACGGCTGGACGGTCTGCGTCGTCGCGACGCCGTCCGGCACGAAGTTCGTCGACGCGCCGCGCCTGTCCGGGCTGACGGGCTTCCCCGTCCGATCGGACTACAAGCGGCCCGAGGAGCCCGACGTGCTGCCGCCCGCCGACGCGTTCGCGGTCGCGCCCGCCACCTTCAACACGGTCAATAAATGGGCGCACGGGACCAGCGACACGCTGGCGCTCGGCCTGCTCAACGAGGCCGTCGGCCTGGGCCGCCCCATCGTCGCCGCGCCCTGGCCCAACGCGGCGCTCGCGCGCCACCCGGTCTTCACCCGCAGCATCGCCGAACTGCGCGCCTGGGGCGTCACCGTCCTGCTGGACCCGGACCGCCTCCCGAACCCCGACTCCGAGAAGCCGAGCGGCGCGGCGTTCCCCTGGACGGAGCTCCACGACCACCTGCTCTCGCTCCGCGCCGGTCTGACAGAGAAATGACCCGGCCGACCGGACCGGCCGAAACCCGCCCGGACTCGGCGCATGCCCCGCCCGCCGGTACGAACCCGCAGGCCAGAGCCCCTGCGCCACCGGACGACCCGGCGTAACGGGGCGCAACCGGTTCCGACACCCCGGAGAAACATCCCGTTCCTAGCTTCTGCGGTGCCCGCCGCCCCGCTAGGAAAGGAGCCGGGTTTGGATCTGGCCGAGAACCCGCAGATGGAGGACTACTCCCTGCGGTACACGCCAAGCGCGTTCCGCACCTGGTCGCCGTGGATGGTGTTCCTGAGCTGCCTGGTGGGACTGTCCGCCATGGCCGGATACGCGCTGGACGCCGCGTTCGTCAACGAGTTCGGCTTCGGCAGCTCGCTACTGGGGTTCGCCGTCGCGAGCGTGGTCACGCTGCCGCTGACCATCGTCATCGCGTTCGCCATCACCCGCAGGCACATCGACATCGACCTGCTCACCCGCGGCTCCGGGTTCGGCTACCTGGGCTCCACGGTGACCTCGCTGGTCTACGCGACCTACACGCTGATCTTCCTCGCCTACGAGGGCGCGATCATGGCGCAGGCGGTGACCGCGCTCTTCCACGTCGACGTCCACATCTCGTACGTGATCGTGTCCGTCGTCATGGTGCCGCTGACGCTCTACGGGATGACCTTCAGCTCGAAGTTCCAGGCGTGGACGTGGCCGCTGTGGATCCTGCTGATCGGCTTCGCCCTGGCCATCGCGGCGACGTCCCCCTCCGCCGGCCACCACATGGTCCACCCGGTCACGGCGCACGGCGCGGTGGCCGTCGGCGGCCTCACCCTGACCGCGGTGTTCACCATCGCCGCCGCGCAGCTGTCGTTCGCGGTGCAGATCGGTGAGCAGGGCGACTACCTGCGGCTGATGCCCGATCCCGAGGGCGCGGCGGGCCGCCGCAGATGGCGGCTGGCGGTGCTGATGGGCGGCCCTGGCCTGTCCCTGTTCGCCATCGTCATCTTCTTCGCGTCCACGCTGCTCGTCGGCTACGCCGACACCGAGACGACGCCCGACCACGTCGCGGTCCCGGTCGACCTGTTCACGGTCGTGTACGAGCGCGCGGTCGGCGACCACACGGTGGCGCTCGTCCTCGCGGGCGTCCTGGTGCTGCTCTCGCAGATCAAGATCAACATCATGAACACCTACTCGGGCTCGCTGTCGTGGTCGAACTTCTTCTCCCGGCTGCTGCACCGGCACCCCGGCCGCGCGGTGTGGGTGGTCCTCCAGGTCGCCCTCGCGCTGGTCCTCATGGAGATCGACATCTTCGCCCACATCGTCACCGTGCTGGCCTGGTACGCCAACATCGGCATCGCCTGGATCGCCGCCATGGCGTCCGACCTGGTGATCAACAAGCGGTGGCTCAGGCTCAGCCCGCCCGAGGCGGAGTTCCGCCGCGCCCACCTGTACAACGTGAACCCGGTCGGCTTCGGCTCGATGGTCGCCGCCGCGGCCGTCTCGATCGTCGCCTACTACGGTGCGTTCGGCTCCACGGCCGCCGACCTGTCGCCCTTCATCGCCTTCGTCCTCGCGCTGGCGCTGCCGCCCCTCGTCGCGGCGGCCACCCGAGGCCGCTGGTACATCGCGCGGACGAGCGTGTTCCCCGACGGCGCGACCGAACTGCCCTGCGCGGTGTGCGGCGGGTCCTACGACGTCGTGGACATGGCCACCTGCCCGTTCCACCAGGGGTACATCTGCTCGCTGTGCTGCTCCACCGAGGGCTCCTGCCGGGACGCCTGCAAGCCCAGCGCCTGGCGCCCGCCCAAGGGGCCCGTCCTGCTCGGGATGCCCGGCGCGGCGCCGGCCCCGTCCGTCTCCACGTCCCTCGACCAGGCCCCGGAAGCCCTGCGATGACCGACGTCCTCATCGTGTTCATCAGGGCGACACGCCGCAGGACAACGATGCGGACGGTGTCAGCGGAGGTCGTGGGCGCCTGTTTTGATGGTGCGGACGAACGCGGACCACGCATGGGGAGTGAGCGCCAGGACGGGGCCGTCCGCGTCCTTGGAATCGCGGACGGCGCACGCCGCCCCCAAGCCGGCCACCTCCACGCAGTCGTCGCCTGCGGGTTGGGAGTAGCTGCTCTTGCGCCAGACGATCACAAGCCGGGGGGCAGGACTCATTCGATCACCTCAATCAGGCGGTCGCGCGTCGCCTGTGGATCGAGCGCGACTGCGCACAGCCGACCGAACCTGAGCATATAGGTACGTAGTTCGTCCTTCTCTTCGAGCATCCGGGCATCGACGGCGGTCTCCAGGAAGACGATGTCCCGCTCTCCCGGATCTGAGAAGCCGAGGTGGGTGAAGGCTTCGCCCGCCCCTTGGTACAGCCCGGCCCCGGTCGGAACGAGCTGGACGGTGACGTGCGGCAGGGCGGTCATCTCCACGAGATGCCGTAGCTGCGGTTCACGGATGCGAGGGTCGACCATTCTTGCGATCACGTTCTCGTCGATCACGGCGTGCAGGCGGCACGGTGCTTCGGGCCGCGTAAGGAGCTGCTGACGCTTCAGCCGGGCGTCGACATGCCGCTTGATCTCCGCGGGGTCCTCGATTCCCACGACCGGTGGAAGCGCCTTCATGTACGCGGCCGTCTGGAGAAGTCCCGGCAGGTAGATCGTCTGGTAGGTCCGGATGCTCGAAGCCGCCGCCTCGAAACCCGGGAACTCGCTTCGGAAGACGTCGTTGTATCTCGTCCACCATCCGCGTTCGCGTGCTCCCTGGGCGAGGCGTTTCAGGGCTTGGCGTTCGTCGCCCTCTATTCCGTAGAGGTCGCACAGGTCCGTGACCGCGTCGCTGTTCGGTGTGATCCACTTGGCCTTCTCGATGTAGTTCAGTTTGGTGGCGCTCCAGCGAAGCCGCCTGCACACCTCTGTGGTGGTCAGGCCGGCCTCCTTGCGGGCGGCCACCAGCTTGCGGCTCAACGCGCGCTTCTTGATCGTCGGGCTGTATCCGCTGGCGTGGATCTCACTCACCGTGACACCTTCCCACGGCTGCGGTGACGGTGTCCGGTGATCCGTTGATAGAGACTCTTTTAGAGAATCTATTGCGATCTTGCAAATGAATCGCGACTCTATGTGTCGACGGCAACACGTTCGGCGAGGAAGCCGGGTCGGCCCAGGAGGGTGATCTTCATGTCGGGTCTCGTGGACGGTGCGGGGGACGCGGAGTGGGGGGCGGAGGTGATCCGGGGTGGCGGGTGCGTGGTGTGGGCGCTTCCCGTGGACGCGACGTGCGCCGCGTTCGCTCGGACGCGGTTGGCGGCGACCATGCGTGCGCTGCGGATGCCCGACGTGCTCGTCCGCGACGCGGAGACGATGGTGTCGGAGCTGGCGACCAACACCTACCGGCACGCGCCCGGGACCTCGGCCGAGCTGTACGCCTACCGGACGGGGGAACGGGCGCGGATCGTCGTGAAGGTCTTCGACGGTGCGTCCTGGAAGGGCACCGCGCCGCCGGGGTCGCCCTCGTCCCCGCTGGACGAGGGCGGCCGGGGGCTGGAGCTGGTGAAGGCGCTCGCGTGGGAACACGGCGGGTTCTGGGGCGTGCACCGCAGCCGGTCCAGGCTGGCGTTCGCGCCCGTCGCCGGGAAGGCCGCCTACTTCGCGTTGCCGATGCCGGGCGTCACGCTGCCGGTCCCGCGCAAGGATCCCGCCGGGGCGGCGCGGGAGCTGGAGGCGGCGCTCGCCGGGCGGGGCCTCCGATCGCTGCACCGGTGCCAGGGCTGGGACATGGCGGTGCTGTCCGTCCGCGCGGAGATCACCGTGTGGGCGCGGCGGCACGGGTTCGTCGTCACGATGCCGTCCGTGGGACCGTCCGGTATCCGCTGTGGGAGGTCACCGAGGTGGCCGAGGCGATCGTGCGGTGCGGCGAGGACCTCGACGCCGGGTGAGCCGGGCCCGCGGGTCGCGGGCCCGGCTCACCGTCATGCGTCGTCGGTCTCGGTCTCGGAGTCCGGCGGGACGGGGCCGATGGGGCCGCTGATCGACACGATGCGGGTCGTCAGCCGCTCGCCGGAGCCGTCCCGGCGGCCGAGCGTCGCGTTCAGCGTGGCAGGCTTGCCGTTCGCGCCGGCGGCGCGCAGCGGGGTCGGCGCGGCCCACGCCTGGAGCAGGACGTCCTCGCCCTTGAGGAACCGGTGCGCGCGGACGCCGCCGGTCGCGCGGCCCTTGGCCGGGAAGTCGGCGAAGTCGGCCAGCTTGATCGCGCCGGTCTGGGTGCCGGGCAGCGCCGACGACGAACCGGAGATCGTGATCACCCGGGCCTCGCGGCCGGGGTCGAGCGCGCCGAACCACAGCACGCGGGTCTCGGCGCCGAGCTTGATGCCGGCCACGCCGCCGGCGGCGCGGCCCTGCGGGCGGACGAGGGACGCCGGGAAGTGCAGCAGCTGCGCGTCGGTGCTGATGAAGACGAGGTGCTGGTCCTCCGACATCAGCTGGACGGCGCCGACCACCCGGTCGCCCTCCTTGAGGCCGATGACCTCGAACTCGTCGCGGTTGGCGGGGAACTCGGGGACCACCCGCTTGACCACGCCCTGGGCGGTGCCGAGGGCGAGCCCGCCGCCCTCGTCCGTCAGCGCCGCCATGCCGACGACCGTCTCGTCCGGTTCCAGCTCGACGTACTCGGTCACCGGCGCGCCGCCCGCCAGGGACGGCGGCGTCGCCGCCGGGGGCAGCCCCGGCAGGTCGAGGACGTCGATGCGGATCATCCGCCCGAACGAGGTCACCGCGCCGACCTGCCCGCGGGCCGTCGCCGGGACGACCGAGATCAGCACGTCGTGCGGGGCGCGCGGACCGCTGTCGGGCAGCGGCTCGGGGCCGTGCGTGCGGGCCAGCAGCCCGGTGGACGACAGCAGCACCGTGCACGGGTCGTCCGCCACCTCCAGGGGCACGGCGGCCGCCGCGGTGTGGCCGGAGGACTCCAGCAGGATCGTGCGGCGCGGGGTGGTGTACTCGGAGGCGACCTCGCCCAGCTCCTTGGACACCAGGCCGCGCAGCTTCCTCTCCGACTCCAGGATCGCGGTCAGCCGGGCGATCTCCTTGGCCAGCTGCTCCTTCTCCTTCTCCAGCTCGAGCCGGTCGAAGCGGGTGAGGCGGCGCAGCGGGGTGTCCAGGATGTACTGGGCCTGGATCTCCGACAGCTCGAAGATCTGCATCAGCCGCTGCTTGGCCTGCGCGGCGTCGTCGCTCTGCCGGATGACCTGGATGACCTCGTCGATGTTCAGCAGCGCGACCAGCAGGCCGTCGACGAGGTGCAGGCGGTCCTCGCGCTTCTTGCGGCGGAACATCGACCGGCGCCGCACGACCTCGATGCGGTGGTCGACGTAGACCTGCAGCAGTTCGCGCAGGCCGAGGGTGCGGGGCCGGCCGTCGACGAGCGCGACGTTGTTGATGCCGAAGGTCTCCTCCATCGGCGTCAGCTTGTAGAGGTCCTGCAGGACGGCCTCGGGGTTGAAGCCGTTCTTGATCTCGATGACCAGGCGCAGGCCGACGTTGCGGTCGGTGAGGTCCTTCAGGTCGGCGATGCCCTGGATCTTCTTGGCGTTGACCAGTTCCTTGATCTTGGCCTTGACGCGCTCCGGGCCGACCGCGTACGGCAGCTCGCTGACGACGATGCCCTTGCGCCGCGGCGTGACGTTCTCGATGGTCGTGGTGGCGCGGGTGCGGAACGTCCCGCGGCCCTTCTCGTAGGCGTCGCGGATGCCCTCCAGCCCGACGATCATGCCGCCGGTCGGCAGGTCGGGGCCGGGGACGAAGCGCATCAGGTCGTCGAGGGTGGCGTCGGGGTGGTCGATCAGGTGCCGGGCCGCCGAGATCACCTCGCCGAGGTTGTGCGGGGCCATGTTGGTGGCCATCCCGACCGCGATCCCGGACGCGCCGTTCACCAGCAGGTTGGGGAACGCGGCGGGCAGGACCTCGGGCTCCTGCTCCTGGCCGTCGTAGTTCGGCCGGAAGTCGACGGTGTCCTCGTCGATGGAGGCGACCATCATCAGCGCCTCGCGCGACATGCGGGCCTCGGTGTACCGCATGGCGGCGGGCATGTCGTCGCCGCCGAGCGAGCCGAAGTTGCCGTGCCCGTCGACCAGCGGCATGCGCATCGCCCACGGCTGGGCCATCCGCACCATCGCGTCGTAGATCGCGCTGTCGCCGTGCGGGTGCAGCTTGCCCATGACCTCGCCGACGACGCGCGCGCACTTGACGTGCCCGCGGTCGGGGCGCAGCCCCATCTCGTTCATCGAGTACAGGATCCGCCGCTGGACGGGCTTCAGCCCGTCGCGGGCGTCGGGAAGCGCCCGCTGGTAGATCACCGAGTACGCGTACTCGAGGTAGCTGCCGCGCATCTCCTCGGAGACGTCGACGTCGACGATGTTCTCCTCGAAGTCCGGCGGCGGGGGAGGGGCTTGGGATCCGCGTCGTGCCATGCCCCACATTGTGGCCGGTCCCGCCGACATCTTTCGCCCGCCCCACCGGATGAGGCGCGGATCGGATCGCGGAGCCGCCGCGGCGTCCGATCCGGTCAGCGGCCGTGGCAGATTGGTTCCGGACGGTTTCCGCCCGCGGCCGCGCCCCGGCCGCGTCCCCCGTGGAGGTATCCGATGAGCGCGCTGGCCGACTTCCAGAACTCCATCTACCTGCAGGGACTCGGCGACGTGCGGCCCTCGCTGCCGACCGACCTGACGCGGCTGGAGGGGCTGGCCGAGGGCGTCCTGTCGGCGCAGGCGTTCGGATACGTGGCCGGATCGGCCGGCAGTGAGACGACCGCGCGGGCCAACCGGGAAGCGTTCGACCGATGGCGGATCGTGCCGCGATTCCTGCGGGACGTGGCGCACCGCGACCTGTCGGTGGAGGTCCTCGGCACCGCGATGCCCTCGCCGGTCCTGCTCGCGCCGATCGGCGTGCAGTCGATCCTCCACCCGGACGGGGAGCTCGCCACCGCGCGGGCGGCGGGGGCCGAGGGGGTGACCATGGTGCTGAGCACAGCGTCCTCCCACTCCATCGAGGAGGTCGCGGAGGCCAACGGCGAGAGCGTGCCCCGCTGGTACCAGCTCTATTGGCCGAAGGACCGGGACCTCGCCGTCAGCTTCCTGGAGCGGGCCAAGGCGGCGGGCTACACGGCGCTGGTCGTCACGCTCGACACGTTCACGCTGGCGTGGCGGCCCCGCGACCTGGACCAGGCGTACCTGCCGTTTCTGCGCGGCATCGGGGTCGCCAATTACCTCAGCGACCCGGTCTTCCAGAAGAAGGTCGGCGGCCCGATCACCGACGCCAACCGCGACGCCGCGATCCTGCACTGGGTCGCCACCTTCGGCAACCCCTCGCTCACCTGGGACGACCTCGTCTTCCTGCGGGACCACTGGGACGGGCCGATCGCGCTGAAGGGCGTCCAGCACCCCGACGACGCGCGCCGCGCGGTGGACGCGGGGATGGACGGCGTGATCGTGTCCAACCACGGCGGGCGCCAGGTGGACGGCGCCATCGCCTCGCTGGACGCGCTGCCCGGCGTCGTCGAGGCCGTCCGCGACCAGGCCACCGTCCTGTTCGACAGCGGCATCCGCACGGGTTCGGACGTGGTGAAGGCGCTCGCCCTCGGCGCCAAGGCGGTGCTGCTGGCGCGTCCGTACGCCTACGGGCTGGCGCTCGGCGGGCAGGCCGGCGTACAGCACGTCCTGCGCTGCATCCAGGCCGAGCTGGAGCTGACCCTGGCGCTGTCGGGGGTCACCCGGCCGGAGGAGCTTTCTCCGGAGGTCCTGGTTCGCGCGTAGGCGCTGTTGTAGGCGGGGCCCCTCTTGCGCGCGGGGCGTAGATCTCGTGGATGCGGGCCAGCCCCGCATCGATGGCGTGCGCGGCCGGGTCGTCGTCGTTCAATGCGAGCGGCTTGTAAGACGCGCCGTTATGTCGTCCGGCTATAGCGCGCCGTACGGCGCCCACGTTGGCGCGTAATGCCTTGGCGCCGGGCCCGAGGGCGCGGACGTGAGGCACGGTCTCGCGTAGGACGTCGACGACATCGGCATGGTGCGGCCGGGTGCGGGTGACGAACCGGTGCAGCCGTAGCGGCCCGTAGACGGTGTCCAGCTCGGTGACGGAGTCCTCGAAGCGCGCGCGGGCGTGCGGCTCGTCCTTCAGGACGTCGGTAAGGGCGGCCAGCGACTCGGACGCCCGGCGGCGCAGGACGTCCCTGGAGCGGAACGGCAGGACGGACCATGCCGCCCCGACGCCGATGACGACGCCGGCGAGGATCGCTTCGAGGCGCGTCTGCAGAAGCGGTATGGCGGACTGGCCGAAGTACCCGTACAGCAGCGACAGAGCGGCCGTGACGCCGCCCGTCCAGTAGGCGTAGCTCCACTGGCGCAACCACGCCGCCGCGCCCAGCACGGCGAAGATGAGGACGACCGCGTCGGGATCCCGTGGCGCGAACACCCCGGATACCAGCGCGGCCAGGACCGTCCCTCCGGCTGCGCCGAGCGCGCGCAGCAGACCCTTGTGGAGGGCGTCGCCGCGTCCGCGCGCACCGTTGCACACGATGAACGCCGTCAGGACGACCCACGACCAGTGGTCGGGGAACAGCCAGTGCCCGGCAGCGAACGCCGTGCACAGGGCAACGCCCATCTGCGCCGCCATGCGGGTGCTGGCGTGCATCTTCTTGCCTCGTGGGGGCGCAGATGCGGGAGCCTTCGTGCGCCCGGCGCGCCATGGGCGTTCTACGGCGAGCTGTACGGCGGTCACCCAGAAGTAGGCGATGAACGCCACCGCGGGCGCCCACAGGAGGTGGGTCGATGGCGCGCCGGGAGCACCGTGGGGGATGACGAGCAGGGCGATCGCTGGGAGCATCATCAGCGTGCCGGCCTTGGTGAAGCGGGGTCCGAAGCGGCGGATCCAGACCCCGGACGTGACGAGGGCGGCGAAGGCGGCGTCGCCCGCGAACGCGTCGTCGCGCATGAGGGTGCCGAGGCCCACCGACCCGAGGGCGACGGCGGGCATGACGACGAACCCGTTCAGGCGGTCGGGCAACGGGGCGCCCCGATGCGCTCTGGAAAGGGTGAGGGACAGCACGACGGCCTGCATCACGGAGTCGATGCGCAGATGCGCCGCGTGCTCCAGCAGGAGCGTCGACCCGAAGGCCGCCAGGACGGCGGCCATCGTGGTGGCCGCGACGATGGTCGGAGCCTTGAGGGCGCCGATGGTCCCGGTCATGCCCGCCGCCATGCCCACCCCCACGATTTAGTAAGGAATAGCGTAGCATTATGGCGAGCGATCGGCCCGAGGTGCCGGCGGAGGCGGTGGTGGAGATCCGCCGCGGGGTGATGCGCATGGCGCGCCGGATGCGCTCCTCGCGCTCCCCGGACGCGCTGAGCGGCAACAAGCTGATCGTGCTCGGGCACCTGGCTCGCCGCGGCCCCAGCTCGGCGGGGGAGGTGGCGGAGGCGGAGGGGCAGCGGCCCCAGTCGCTGACCAGGGTTTTCGCCGAGCTCGAAGAGGCCGGGCTGATCGTCCGCGCCCGCGACGAGCGGGACCGGCGGCAGTTCGTGCTGACCCTCACCAGGGCCGGCGCCGAGGCGCTCAGGCACGACCTCCGGGAGCGCGACGCCTGGCTGGCCGGTGCGCTCGCCGGGCTGGGCGACACCGAGCGCGAGGTGCTGCGGATCGCCGCCCGGTTGATGGATCGGCTCGCAGAATAGTTCGCTACTGCTTACTATTTTTGGATCGACGATTACCGGGTAGGGAGACGCGCATGCGCTGGCCCGATCACGCCATCTGGTGGCACGTGTACCCGCTCGGCTTCACCGGCGCCGAACGGGCCGCCCTCCCGTCCGGCGCCCCGCCCGAGCATCGGCTGGACCGGATCGCGGCATGGCTTGACCATCTGCTCGCGCTCGGCTGCAACGGCCTCGCCCTCGGACCGGTGTTCGCGTCCGAGACCCACGGCTACGACACCGTCGACCACTTCCGCGTGGACCCCCGCCTGGGGGACGAGGCCGACCTGCTGCGGCTCGTGGAGGCGGCGTCGGCGCGAGGCGTCCGGGTCCTGCTAGACGGGGTCTTCAACCATGTCGGACGGGGCTTTCCGCAGTTCGCCGACGTCCAGGCGCGAGGTGAGGCGTCACCGTACGCGGGGTGGTTCGTCCCCGACGAGAGCGGTGACTTCCGCACGTTCGAGGGCCACCACAAGCTCGTCATGCTGAACCACGATGAGCCGGAGGTCGCCGACTACGCCGTCCAGGTCATGAGCCACTGGCTGGAACGCGGCATAGACGGATGGCGGCTGGACGCCGCGTACGCCGTCCCGGCCGGCTTCTGGAGGACGGTCACCGACCGCGTCCGCGCGCGCTTCCCCGACGCATGGCTCGTGGGCGAGGTCATCCACGGCGACTACGCGGGCATTGTGGAAAGCGCCGGATTCGACTCCGTCACCCAGTACGAACTATGGAAGGCCATCTGGAGCTCGCTGAACGACCGCAACTTCTTCGAACTGGCCCATGCGCTCACCCGCCACGACGGGATGCTCCAGACGTTCGTCCCGCAGACCTTCCTGGGCAACCACGACGTGACGCGCATTGCCAGCCGTCTCGATGACGAACGCCATCTCGCCCACGCGCTCGTCATCCTGCTCACCAGCGCCGGCGTCCCGTCCATCTATGCAGGCGACGAGTTCACGTTCCACGGCATCAAGGAGGAACGCGAAGGCGGCGACGACGCCATCCGGCCGGCCTTCCCGGAGCGCCCCGGCGAAGCGCCCGGCCATGGCGCCTCCTACCACCGGCTCCACCAGGACCTCATCGGCCTGCGGCGTCGCCATCCCTGGCTCGTCCGCGCGCACACGACGGTCGCCACCTTGACCAATACGACCCTGTCCTACACAGTTGGGCAGGGCGACGAGCGTCTGGGAGTCGTCCTCAACCTCGCCGACGAGCCCGCCAAGGCGGACCTGCCGGCCGCCGGTTGGACGTGCGTCGCCGGTGAGGCGGACTTCCACGGCGACGGCGCCCTGATCCCTCCGCAGGGCTGGGCCGTGGCGCACCCATGACATATGTCACCGGTGACCACTGCGAACCTCACGACCCGTTCCTGACGTCCATGACTGCCCGCCTCGATCGCCCGGCGGCAGCATGGAGCACATGAGGGCACACGTGATCGAGGTACGCGACCTGCAGCTGAACGAGGCCGTGCGAGACGTCTCGTTCACCGTGGCCAAGGGCGAGGTGTACGCGTTGCTCGGCCGGTACGGATCCGGCAAGACCACCCTGCTGGAGATGCTCGCCGGCCTGCGGCGCCCCACGGGCGGGACCCTCCGCGTCCGCAGCGCCGACCCCTACACCGACCGCGGCGCCGCCCGCTCCGGGGCCGTCTGGCGGGACGGCGGGCTGTTCCCCGGGCTGACCGTCGCCGAGATCATCGACGCCTGGCGGCGCTGGACGCTCGACCCGATCACCCGCGACGAGGCGCTCCGCCTGGCGCGCCTCTCCGGCCACGCCGGCACCCCGTTCGAGCGGCTCGACGCCGGGCGGCGGCGCCTGCTCGACCTCGCGCTCGCCCTGATCGGGCGGTCCGACGTGGTCTTCCTCGACGAGCCCACCACCGGGCTCGACGAGGCCGCCGCCCGCGAGGTCTGGTCCGTCCTGCTGACGCTGGCCGCCCAGGGCGGCACGGTCGTGATCAGCAC
This sequence comes from Actinomadura napierensis, assembly GCF_039529375.1. NCBI lineage: Bacteria > Bacillati > Actinomycetota > Actinomycetes > Streptosporangiales > Thermomonosporaceae > Actinomadura > Actinomadura napierensis. The sequence continues at coordinate 25,129 of NZ_BAAAMR010000009.1, read as the reverse complement.
CCGGGACCCCGGCGAGGCGTGCCGCGCCGACCGCGTCGGCGTGCTGGACGGCGGCCGCCTGGTCACCGGCCGCTCCGCGGACCGGCTCGGCACCGGCGCCCGCGCGGCCTGACACCGGCAGGAGCCCCCCGACCGGCATGTCCCCCGACGACCGGCATCTCCCTTGACGAGCGCATACGCTGGGCGCGTGCAGCCGAGGATCCCGCGCCCCACCGTGATCGCCGCGATCATGGTCGGACTGACGGCGTTCACCCTGGCCGGGTTCCTGCTGCCCGCGCTCTGGTACGAGGTCTTCGACCGCCACGACCCCGGGCGCATCCTGCTCGCCGTGGCCGCCGTCGCGATCGTCTTCGCCCTCTACGGCCGGCTGCTCTGGCTCAACCTGATGCGCCGCACCGCGCCCGGCCACCGGTTCGGGCTGGCCGCGATCGCCGTGATCTGCTGGACGCTGCCGCCGCTGCTCGGCACCGACCACGGCTGGGGCAACGCGCTGCTCGTCCCGGCCGGACTGATCGCCGTCGTGCTGCCGGTGCGCCCGGCGACCGCGGTGACGGCCGCCGCCACCGTCCTGACCCCCGCCTACGGGATCGTCCTCGGGCTGCCCGCGTTGAGCGCCCTGTACGACTTCGCCGGCGTGCCGCTCGCCGCGTTCTCCGGATACGTGCAGGTATGGCTGTTCCACGTCGTCCAGGAACTGCGGGAGGCCCGCGCCGAGATGGCCCGCTCCGCGGTGGGCGAGGAGCGGCTCCGCTTCGCCCGCGACCTGCACGACGTCCTCGGCCACAGCCTCCAGGCCGTCGCGCTCCGCGCCGAGGTCGCCGAACGGTACCTGGACCGCGACCCCGGCCGCGTCCGCAAGGAGCTGACCGAGATCCAGACGATGGCGCGCGACTCCGTCCGCGACGTCCGCGAGGTCGTCCGCGGCTACCGGGCCACGTCCCTGCGCACCGAACTGGACGGCATGTCGGCCGTCCTGCGCGCCGCCGGGATCCGCTGCGACCGGCCCGAGGTGTCCCCGGAACTCCCCGCCCACGTGCACGAACCGCTCGGCTGGGTCGCCCGCGAGGCCGCCACCAACGTGCTCCGGCACTCCAGCGCCACCTGGTGCGAGATCACCGTGGACGCCGGCCGCGACCGCGTCCGCGTGGAGATCGTCAACGACGGCGCGCCGCGCCGCGCCGCCGGCGGCGGCAGCGGCAGCGGCCTTACCGGCCTCGCCGAGCGGATCACCGCCGCCGGCGGGCGCTTCACCGCCGGCCCCGCCGGCGACGGCACGTTCCGGGTGACCGCCGCCGTCCCGGCGGCCCCCGCACCGAGGGGAGCGGCATGATCCGGGTCCTGCTGGCCGACGACCACCTGCTGATCAGGGAGGCCCTCGTCCTGCTGCTGGAGACCGAGGACGGCATCGAGGTCGCCGCTGATGTCGGACGCGGCGACGACGCCGTCGACCGCGCCCTCGCCCTGAAACCCGACGTCGCCGTCCTCGACATCGACATGCCCGGCCTGGACGGCCTCGCCGCCGCCGAACGCCTCGCCCGCGACCTGCCCGGCTGCCGCCTGGTGATCGTCACCGCGCACGGCCGTCCCGGCAACCTGCGCCGCGCCATGGCCGCCGGCGTCCGCGGCTTCCTCGGCAAGGACGCCCCCGGCTCCCAGCTCGCCGAGGTCATCCGGCAGGTCGCCGCCGGCGCCCGCTACATCGACCCGCAGCTCGCCGCCGACGCCCTCGCCGCCGAGGAGTGCCCGCTCACCCCCCGTGAACTGGACACCCTGCGCGCCGCCGCCGACGGGTCCCCCGTCTCCCGCATCGCGCGCGGCCTCGGCCTGTCGGAGGGCACCGTCCGCAACTACCTGTCCGCCGCCGTCACCAAACTCGGCGTCGACAACCGCCACGCCGCCGTCAACACCGCCCGCGACCTAGGCTGGCTGTAACCACCGCCCCCGCCGACCGGCACTGGACGCCCACCCCTCAACGCCCACCCCTCAACGACCGCCGCTCAACGACCGCCGCTCAACGACCGCCGCTCAACGACCGCTGTTCCGCGACCGTTGTTCCGCGACCGCCGCTCAACGGGGGCCGCCGCTCAACGGGGCCGCTCAGCGGGCGCTGCGCACCCGGTGCTGTTCCGCCGGTGCTGTTCAGCTGGACGCGGGTGTCAGCGGCGGGCCAGGAGGAGGGAGCCGCGCTTCGTCACGGGGAGGGGAGTGCGGAGCCGGGTCGCGGCCTCGGCGGCCTGGGGGCGGGGCACGTGGCGGGCGACCAGGTAGTCGCGGATCGCGGCGCGGTCGGGCAGCGTGATCAGCGGGGCGTCCCAGCGCTCGACCTCCACCTCGCGGAACACCTCGCAGACGCGCGCGGGCGCGTCCTCGGCGTCGAAGCCGGACGGTTCGGGCCGCCAGACCGGCGCCAGCTCCGGGCTGTCGGTCCGGCAGATCGCCGACACCAGCAGCGTCCCGCCCGGTGCGAGCACCCGCCGCGCCTCGCGCAGGGCGAGCCCCGGATCGTCGAGGCGGTAGAGCAGGTCGACGGCGACGGCGGCGTCGAACGCCCCGTCGAGGAAGGGCAGGCGGAGCGCGTTCCCCCGCACGCGCAGTCCCGGGTGGGCGCGCAGCAGCGTGGCGGACGCGTCCAGCCCCACCAGCGTGAACGGCGGCGGATCGGGGAGGGCGCGGTTGAGCGCGCCCTCCCCGCAGCCGATGTCCAGCACCCGGGCCGCCCTCGCCGCCAGCAGCTTGGCGGCGATGTGGTCGTGCAGGCTCCGCGCTCCGATCAGGTACTTGCGGGTGACCCGCGCGGCGAGGCGGAAACGCTCCGGGTCGGCGTCATGGTCGGGCGGCAGAGCCATACCTGGAGTCTGCCCAACCGCGGGCGCCGAGAAGCGTCGTCAGGCGGTGGTGCCGCCGTCGACGACCATGTCGTGGCCGACCAGGTAAGCGGACTCGTCGGAGGCCAGCCAGACGACGGCGCCGGCGACCTCGGACGGGTCGCTCGGCCGTCCCGCGGGGATCGCCGCCCTCAGCCGCTCATCGCGGTCCGCCCGGCTCTCGCCCGGCCGCAACGACATGGGGGTGTCGCTGGCCCCCGGGCTGACCGCGTTGATGCGGACCCCCTCGCCGATGTGATCGATGGCCGCCGTGCGGGTCAGCACGCTGACACCCGCCTTGGACGCGGCGTACGCGGCCATCCCGGGCAGGCGTCCGTGCACGCCGATGTTGGAGGAGACGTTCACGATGGCGCCGCCGCCGTGCGCGCGCATATGGGCGATCTCGTGCTTCATCGACAGGAAGACCCCGGTCAGGTTCACATCGATGACCGCGCGCCAGTCATCGTCGTCGACGTCGGTGACCGGCCCTGTCGCGCCGAGGATCCCGGCGTTGTTCACCGCGACGTGCAGGCCGCCGTGGCGTCCGGTGACCGCCGCCACCATGGCGGCGGCATCGCCGGGGACGGTCAGGTCCGCGACCACATGGTCAGCGTGGCCGCCCTCGGCCCGGATCTCCTTGACGGCCTCGGTCAGCGCGCTCTCGTCGCGCCCGGCCAGGACCACCGTGGCGCCCTCCCGCGCGAAGGCGCGCGCGAGGGCGCGCCCGATCCCGCCGGCGCCGCCGGTGATCAGCACGACCCGGCCGGTGAAGCGTTCCCGCATGACGAACTCTCCCTTTTCTGGAATGATAGGTCTCAAATAAAGATCTCAAGTAGCCCACGTCTGAGCCCGGCCGCTGTGGGCGACGCCCCGCGCTCGGCCGACGGCAGTGAGCTTCCGTTCGGGCCGTCGGACGGCACCGGCCGTTCGCTCGGCCCCTCGGGCGGGCGTTGCGTCGGCCGTTCCGCCGGGCGTGCGGTCGGGCCTCTCGGGCCTTCCGTTGGGCGGAGGGTCGCCCGGGTGGACCGGCGTTCAGTCGAGCCCCGCGCGTGGCCGTCCCGCGCCGCGCGGCCTGCCTCGGCCGGTGGGCGATCAGGCGAGGAGGGCTTGGGCTTGGTGGGCGGCGTCCCGGAGCCGGCCGTCCTCCGCGGGGGCTCGGCCCAGGACGCGCATGCCTTGGAAGAGCACCAGCAGCAGCCGGGCGAGGGCGCGCGGATCGGCGCTCTCGGGCAGCTCGTGCTGGGCGCGGGCGCGGGTCAGCGCCGAGGTGAGGGACGCTTCGAGGAAGTTCCAACTCGCCTCGACCAGGCGGGCGGCCTCGGCGTCCCGGGCGGCCAGCTCGACCGCCGTGTTCACCACCAGGCAGCCGAGCCGCGGACGCTCCCGGCCCGCCTCCGCGGCATAGCGCTCGATCAGCGCCCGGACGGCCGGCAGGACCGGACCGGGCTGCGACAGTGCCTCGGCGATCTTAGGGTCGGTCGTCTCGAGGTAGCGTTCGAGCGCCCGCAGGAAGAGCTCGTGCTTGCCGCCGAAGGTCGCGTAGATGCTCGCGCGGGCGATGCCGAGATGCGCGACGAGGTCGGCCATGGAGGTCGCCTCGTACCCGCGCTCCCAGAACAGCTCCAGCGCGCGCTGCAGCGCGGCGTCCGGATCGAACTCCTTCGTGCGTGCCATGGGCCCGACCGTACGGCTATTGAGACCGATTGGTCAAATATCAGGCTTCCGTGCGCACCGGGACGGCGGGCCGGTCCAGGTCCAGGGTGTCCAGCACCGCCCCGTCCGTCGCGAGGGCCTCCAGCACGGGGCCGCGCCGGGCGCCCCAGACCACGACGATGTGCCCGTGTCCCGGGACGTCCAGGAAGCGCTTGCCCACCCGGACCCTGGCCACCTCGGCCGAGGCCCGCAGCCGCGCCTCGTTCACCCACTTCGCGCCCCAGGGCAGCAGCCGGTTGGCGTTCCGCACCGTGCGCCCCGAGCCGTACTGGTACAGGTACCGGCCCATCTCGCCCGACGAGCGCCGCACCAGCGGGTCATAGGGCGCCGAACCGCCGCCCCCGCCCAGGCCCATCCACTCGCCGTCCCGCCGATGGAACGTCCTGCCCTCGATGAACGGATCGACCCCGGAGCCGCCCCACTGGTGTAGGAACGTGACAACGGCGACGTCGCCGTCCATGTCGAGGCCGAGCGGAAGGAAGTCCCGTTCCTCGTCGAAGGTGTCGGGGGTGGGATCGGGCATACCGTCCCGAAGGAGCCGCAGGCACTCCTCATGCACCTCGTGGTCGTTCATGTTCGGGGACCTCTGATCGTGCAGGCAGGGCGAGGGGCCCTCCCGCTTGGGAGGGCCCCGACGTTCGACTCACTCTAGAGGTCCGGCTCGTCTGGTTTCACCCGTCTGGCGTACTCGCGTCGATGCTTTGCCATCTGTCCTTCATCCGCCCGTCTTCCACCCCTCTCACACCCGCCCCCGCCCAGGTGACAGGACCGCCCGGCCGCACGTTCTCGGGTCGGCGACCCTCCTCTCCTCGTACGTCTGCGGTCGGTTGCACGCACGGTCCGCCGGTGCGGAGCGCCCGCGCCGTTTCCGGTCGGGATTCCTCTTCCCCGGGTGCGTCGATGAGCGGCTGCGTGGACCGTGTGCCGGTGTGGAGGGCCCCTGCAGCCTCGGGTCGGCGACCCTCTTCTTCGGGTGTGTTGGTGGGCGGTTGTACGGACGATGCGGTGGTGTTGAGGGACCGCGCGGCCAGGGCTGTGAGCGTGCAGGCGAGCGGTAGTTCCAGGCCGGCCGCCATCGCCAGGGCGAGGGCGCGTTCCGGACCGGGTGCCGAGGTCAGGACGTCGAACCACGCGTCCATGGCCAGCAGGACGCCGGTGGCGGCGGCGGTCAGGCCGTGCCGCGGGTCGCGGCGCGCGAGCAGCACGCCGGTGCCCAGCATTCCGGCGGCGATCATCGCGTCCAGCCCCATCCAGGCCATCGGCCAGTTCGACACGTGGGCGGTGGACGGCAGGGTCCGGGCGAGCACGACCATCCACGGCACCATCACGGCGGCGCCGCCGGCGAGGCCCAGGGCGATGCGTCGCTCCCACCGGCGGCGCCGTGTCAGGCCGCCCAGTGTCAGGCCGCCCAGTGTCAGGCGGAGCGGTGCGGCGGGGGAGGTGGTCCGCCGGGGCCTCCGGCGGCGGGCGGGGGCGGAGGTGAAGGGGGCGGTGTTCGCGACCATGAGCGGACTCCCTGGTGATCCGGCACCACTTGCCGGGGGCGAGATCAACACTGGCCGCGGAACGGCTCACGATCAGTAGCGCGCCTATCCGAATAGGGGTGGCACCAGGTTCACCCCCGGACCGGATGTTCACTCCATGGCGGTGCCGGAACTGGGGCAATACGGTTGCGTCCATGGCATCCATCTCTCCGGCCCGGCGTGCTTTCGCGCACGCTCCGTGGTCGCCGGCGGCGTGGCGCGACACCACGTTCGTCGCCTCGGGGGTGCCGCTGCAGTTCGCCGGCTGGGCCGTGCTGTGCGCGGTCTGGCCCTTCTGGGCGCCGGTGAACGTGACGCCGATCATGCTGGTGCTGGTGGGATCGTGCGTGGTGACGCTGCTGGTGCTGCGCCCGCTGACGCGATGGCAGCGGGAACGGTGCTGGGCGATGCTGGGGTTGCACATCCCGTCCATGCCGGGGTTCGACGAGGGCCGCGGATGGGAGGTGCTGCGCCGGCTGCGCTCGCCGGAGGTGTGGCGGGTGCTGCGGTACCACCTGGTCGTGGGGCCGCTCCTGGCGCTCGGCGGGCTGGCCACCATCACGGCCTGGGCGGGCGGGGTGATCCTCGCGTTCAGCCACGCGTACGCCTGGACGCTGCCCGCCTCGAGCGCCATGAGCGTGACCGACAAGGCCGGCACGATCCGTGTCAGCCTCTTGACGATCGCCGGCGTCCTGCTGCTGATCGCGGCGCCGTGGATAGCGGCCGGGGTCCGGAGCCTGGACGCGCGCGCGGCCGTCGCGCTGCTCGGCCCCGACCGCGCCGCCGAGCTGGAGCGGCGGGTCGAGGACCTGGCCGAGAAGCGCGCCAGCGTCGTCGACGCCGCCGACCTCGAACGCCGCCGCATCGAGCGCGACCTGCACGACGGCGCGCAGCAGCGGCTGGTCTCGCTCGCGCTGAATCTGGGGCTGGCCCGCGAGACCCTCACCGGCGTGCCGGACGAGGCCATGCGGGTGATCGTCGAGGCGCACGAGGAGTCGAAGGAGGCGCTGACCGAGCTGCGCAACCTCATCCGCGGGCTCCACCCGGCGGTGCTGGAGGACCGGGGTCTGGACGCCGCGCTGTCCGGCATCACGGCACGGGTGCCGCTGGAGGTCCGGCTGCGGGTCGAGGTGGAGCCGCGGGCCTCCTCCACCGTCGAGGCGGTGGCGTACTTCGTGGTGTCCGAGGCGCTCACCAACGTCGTCAAGCACGCCAGGGCGACCGCGGTGGACGTCACCGCGCTGCGCCGCGGCGACCGGCTGCTCCTCACCGTCGCCGACGACGGCGTGGGCGGCGCGGACTTCTCCACGGGCACCGGGCTGACCGGGCTCGCGCGCCGGGTCCGGTCGGTGGACGGTACGTTCCGGATCATCAGCCCCGCCGGGGGCCCGACGACCGTCACCGTGGAGTTGCCGTGCGCATTGTGATCGCCGAGGACTCGGTCCTGCTGCGAGCCGGGCTGATCAAGCTGCTGGAGACCTCCGGTTTCGAGGTGGCGGCGGCGGTCGGCGAGGCGGAGGGCCTGCTGGCGGCGGTGCGCGAGCACCGTCCGGACGCCGCGATCATCGATGTGCGGATGCCGCCGGGCTTCAGCGACGAGGGCGTCCGGGCCGCGCTGGTGATGCGGCGGGAGGCGCCCGAGGTCGCGGTGCTGCTGCTCTCGCAGTACGTCGAGGAGCGGTACGCGGCAGACCTGCTGTCGACCAGCACCAGCGGCGTCGGGTACCTGCTCAAGGACCGGGTCGCGGACGTGTCGGTGTTCCTGGACGCGCTGCGCCGGGTGGCCGCAGGCGGAACCGCCCTGGACCCCGAGGTCGTCTCGCAGCTGCTCCTGCGCCGTCACCGCGACCCCCTCGACCGGCTGACCCCGCGTGAGAAGGAGGTCCTGGCGCTGATGGCGGAGGGCCGTTCGAACGCGGGGATCGCCGCGGCCCTCGTGGTGAGCGAGAGCGCCGTCGCCAAGCACATCAACAGCATCTTCGCCAAGCTCGACCTCCCGCACGCCGAGGGTGACCATCGCCGTGTGCTGGCGGTGCTGCGGTTCCTGGACGGAGAGACATGACCTCCACCGAGACCCGTGGCGGCACCGCGCCGCCAGCCGCCGCCGGCCGCCCACGGCGCCGCGGCGTCTGGGTCCTCCTCGCGATCGTGACCGCGGTCGCGGTGGTGGCGCCCGTCTGCCTGGCGGTGTGGGGGCGCGACATGCGGCGCACCGCGGAGCACGTCACCCCCTACCACCAGGCGATCAAGGAACTGCGGCTCGACACCGGGAGCTCCGAGGTGTCGATCGGGACCGGCCCGGACGGCCAGGCGCGGGTCTACAAGCGGCTGAGCTGGGCTGTGCGCAAGCCGGTCGTGAGGGAGTCGCTCAAGGACGGCGTGCTGTCGATCGCCTCCGAGTGTCCCCGGGCGCTGAGCGTCTATGGCGGCTGGGAATGCGGCGCCGACATCGATGTCCGGGTGCCGGCCGGCGTGCGGGTCGCGGCCGTGTCGGGCTCGGGGGAGATCACCGTGCGCGGGATCACGGGCGACCTGGACCTGCGGACCGGGTCGGGCGAGATCCGGGTGGCCGACGTGCGGGGCGCGCTGCGGGCGCGGGTCGGTTCGGGGACGATCCGCGGCACCGGGCTGGCCTCGCCGGAGGCGCGGGTGGACGTGGCCGCCGGCGAGCTCGACCTGCGCTACGCCGAGCCGCCGCGGCTGGTGGACGTGACGGCCGGCGCCGGCTCGGTGAAGATCATCGTGCCGGCGGGCTCGCAGTACCGGGTCCAGGGCTGGACCGGCTCGGGTGATACGCATCTCAACCCGGCCCTCGTCGACGACCGGTCCGACCGGCTGATCTCGGTCCGCAGCGGCTCCGGGGCGTCCTACGTCGACTACCGCGACGACTGACCGCCCGCAGCCCCCCGCCCTCGCATGGAGGGCCCGGCCCGCCGTCCGCACGCCTCCCGCCGGTCGCGCGCGGCTCGGCTCGCACGCAGCCTGCGGCGGACGGGTAGCGGGCGCTGACCGGCCGATTCTCGCCATCGGGGCGATTTGCGTCATTTGTCGTTGGTTGGTTGACTGATGACATGAGCCTCGTACGCCCGTGCCGTGAGCGCGGCCCGCTGACCCCGCGGGCCATGCGGCGTACGTGCTGCCGGCGAATGTGTGACCGCTGAGGGCCCCTGACTGAGCCTCGCGCCCCGAAGCGAGCGAACTCCGAGACCCGAGTCGCGCATGAACTTCCAACGCCATCTGCTGAGCCACGCCCCGTACCCCCCTGGTCGGACCTGACCGGCCCGCGCCCGATCGAACGCGAGACCGCCATGCGCGGGCTCCGGCCGTCCGGCCGGTCCCGTCGTGGCCATCGTCGGGCGGCCGTCCGGGACGCGGAAGTGGAATCGCGTTCTGTGGATAACCGCCGCCGCGGCCCGGCCCCCGCACGTCCGGCCCCCGCACGTCCGGCCCCCGCACGTCCGGCCCCCGCACGTCCGGCCCCCGCACGTCCGGGCGCCGCCGCTCCCTGATCGGGCGCGCCTTCAGGGGCGGACCCGTCCACCACCCGCACCGCCGCCGGCCCCGGCGGCGCCCGTCCGCACGGATGATTCTCTGTGATCCAGATCGAAAAACTTCGGAAGGTGCACCGCGCCCGCGGGCGCGAGGTGACCGCCGTCGACGGCGTCGACCTGACCGTCCGCGAGGGCGAGGTCTTCGGCGTGCTCGGCCCGAGCGGCGCCGGCAAGAGCACCCTGCTGCGCTGCGTCAACCTGCTGGAACGGCCGGACGAGGGCCGGGTCGTGGTCGGCGGGCGCGACCTGCTCGCGCTGCGCGGCGCCGAGCTGCGCCGCGCCCGCCAGGGCATCGGCATGATCCACCAGCACTTCGGCCTGCTCGGCAGCCGCACGGTGGCCGGCAACGTCGCGTTCCCGCTGGAGGTCATGGGCGTTCCGCGCGCCGAACGCGCCGAGCGCGTCGCCGAACTGCTGGACCTGGTCGGCCTCACCGGGCATGCCAAGGCCTACCCGGCGCAGATCTCCGGCGGCCAGAAGCAGCGCGTCGGCATCGCCCGGGCGCTCGCCGGGCGGCCGAAGGTGCTCCTCTCCGACGAGGCGACCTCCGCGCTCGACCCGGAGACCACCGCGTCGATCCTGGAGCTGCTGCGCGACCTGAACCGGCGCCTCGGCCTCACCGTCCTGCTGATCACCCACGAGATGGACGTGGTCAAGCGGATCTGCGACTCGGCCGCGGTGATGCGCGAGGGCAGGTTCACCGAGTCGGGGCCGGTGACCGAGCTGCTCGCGCGCCCCGGGTCGGAGCTGGCGCGCGGGCTGTTCCCGCTGCCGGCCGCCGAACCGCGCGACGGCACGACCCTCGTCGAGGTCACCTTCGTGGGCGGGGCGACCGACCAGCCGTTCGTGTCGGCGCTGGCCCGCAAGTACTCGCTGGACGTCAACATCCTCGGCGGCGCCGTGGAGACCGTCGGCGGCGAGCGGGTCGGGCGCCTGCAGCTCGAACTGCCGGGCGACCCGTCCGTGAACGCGGCGCAGCTGGCATTCCTGCGCGAGTCCGGCCTGGCCGTCGAGGTCAGGACATCCGCGTCCGCCACGACACGGCCGCCGGCCACCGACGGCGGGACGCCCGCCGCCCGCCCGATCCCCGCGCCCGCCGAGGAGGACGCCCGATGAGCTGGGACGAGGTCATGCCGCTGCTGTGGCCCGCCACCCGCGAGACGCTCTACATGACCGGGGTGGCCGCGCTCTTCACCGCCGTGCTCGGGCTGCTGCTCGGCGTGCTGCTGGTGGTCACCGAGCGCGGCGGGCTGCTGCCCGCGCCGCCGGTCAACAAGGTCCTCGGCGTGGTGGTCAACATCGGCCGGTCGCTGCCGTTCCTGATCCTGATGGTGGCGATCATCCCCTTCACCCGGATCGTGGTGGGCACCAGCATCGGCAACGCCGCCGCGATCGTCCCGCTGACGGTCGGCGCCATCCCCTTCTACGCGCGGCTCGTCGAGATCGCGCTGCGCGAGGTGGACCCCGGCGTGATCGCCGCGGCGGACGCGATGGGCGCGACCCGCCGCGAGATCGTCGGCAAGGTGCTGCTGCGCGAGGCCCGGCCCGGCCTGGTGTCCGGGCTGACCGTCACCGTGATCGCGCTGATCGGCTACACCGCGATGGCCGGCACGGTCGGCGGCGGCGGGCTCGGCAACCTCGCCGTCACCTACGGCTACGAGCGCTTCGAGACGAAGGTCATGGTCGCGACCGTGCTGCTGCTCGTCGTCCTCGTCCTGATCATCCAGGCGGTGGGGGACCTCGTCGCCCGCCGCCTGTCCCACAAGTGACACCGCTCTCCCCGCACAGAAAGGCACTCCTCGTGCTCCGCAAGATCACCATCGCGCTCGCCTCCCTCGGCCTGGTCGCGGGCCTGGCGGCCTGCGGCTCCTCGGACGCGTCCGACGATCCGGACGCCCCGCTGAAGGTCGCCGTGAACCCCGTCCCGCACGGGGACATCCTGAAGTACGTCAAGGACAATCTGGCGGGCAAGGCCGGGCTGAAGCTGGACATCGTGACCTTCGACGACTACCAGCAGCCCAACACCGCGCTGAAGGAGAAGCAGGTCACGGCCAACTACTTCCAGCACGTGCCCTTCATGGAGGAGTACGAGAAGAAGTCCGGGACCAAGCTGACGTTCGTCGCGCCCGTCCACCTGGAGCCGCTCGGCGTGTACTCCAGCAAGGTGAAGAGCCTGCAGGCGATCCCGCAGAACGCGACCGTGGCGGTGCCGAACGACCCCGCGAACGAGGGGCGCTCGCTGAAGCTGCTCGCCGACAACGGGCTGCTGACGCTGAAGCCGGGGGCGCCCACGAGCGCCACGGAGAGGGACATCGCGAGCAACCCCAAGCACCTGAAGTTCAAGCCGCTGAAGGCCGCGCAGCTGCCGCGCTCGCTCGACGACGTGGACGCGGCGGTCATCAACGGCAACTACGCGCTCGAGGCGAACCTGTCGCCGGCCAAGGACGCGCTCGCCGCCGAGAAGCCGGAGGGCAATCCCTACGCCAACGGCATCGTCACGCTGCCGGAGAACGCGAACGACCCGCGCGTGAAGAAGCTCGTCCAGCTGCTGCGCGGGCCCGAGGTGCGCAAGTACGTGCAGGACAAGTACAAGGGCTCGGTGCTGGTGGCGTCCTGAGCAGGGGTGTCGGTGATGTGCTGATCGCGCCGAAATTGCCATGGTTTGTCCGTCGGTCCTGATAGGACATGGTCCCGACGAACTCGCGAAAGGGACCCATGGGCGTTTACCAGCATCTCGAGGAATATGCCGGCCTTCCGGTGGCCACCTTCGACTGCGAGACAGGGGTGGCGGACGAGGAGGACGACGGCGCCGCGACCGGCGGGCCGGGGACCGGCGAGAGTCTCCCGCCCGCCGGTGAGGCCGCCTGGTACGTCGGGACGATGTTCGAGGAGGAGCCCTTCGCCGACACGTTCGCGCGGTTCCTGCAGACCGTCGACACCGGCGAGGTCACGGCGCTCATCATCGGCTACTGGGGCGCGTCCTACGACGAGAACCACGCCGACCCGGTCGCGCTACTGACCGCCAACGCCGCGGCGTTCCCCAAGCTGAAGTCGCTCTTCCTCGGTGACATCACCGGTGAGGAGTCGGAGATCTCCTGGATCGAGCACGGCGACGTCTCGCCGCTGTTCACCGCCTTCCCGGACCTGGAGCGCTTCGAGATCCGCGGCGCGCAGGGTCTCGTGCTGTCCCCGATCAAGAGCACGCGCCTGCGGGTGCTGCGCTTCGAGTCGGGCGGGCTGCCCGCGCGGATCGTCCAGGCCGTGGACGCGAGCGAGCTGCCGAACCTGGAGCACCTCGACCTGTGGCTGGGCGAGGACGGCTACGGCGGTGACGCGACCGTCGCGGACCTGGCCCCGTCCCTGTCCGGCGAGCGGCTGCCCGCGCTGCGCCATCTCGGCCTGGAGGACAGCCAGATCCAGGACGAGATCGCCGCGGCGGTCGCGGGCGCGCCCGTCGTGGCGCGGCTGGAGTCGCTGAGCCTGGCGATGGGCGTCCTCACCGACCAGGGCGCGGAGGCGCTGCTGTCCGGGCAGCCCCTCACCCACCTGCGCAAGCTGGACCTGCACCACCACTTCCTGTCCGACGCCATGGTGGAACGCGTGAAGGCCGCGCTCCCCGGCGTCGAGGTCGATCTGAGCGAGCAGGAGAAGCCGCACGGCGACTGGCACTACATCGCGGTGTCGGAATGAGCGTTCGCGACGCGGTGGGCGGATGAGGTTCGTCGTGGTCGGGTCGCCGGGCGACCGGCGCCCCGCGCTGTTCGCGCGGGCGTGCCGGTCGTGCGGCCTGCCCGAACCCCGGCTCATCGCCTGGACGGACGTACTGCGCGGCGCGAGCATCGTCCTCGACCCCGGCGACGTGCTCCGCATCGACTCCCCCGGAGAGGACCCGGCGGCGGACGCGCTCCTGCGCGGGCCGGGCGACCCGTCCCGTGTGGGCGGCGGTGGACGCTGGTACGCGACGTTCACCGCGGCGCTGGAGCGGATCCAGGACGCTGCCGCGCGCGCGGGCGCCCGCCTCCTCGGCGACGTCGAGGAGATCGCGGTCATGTTCGACAAGCGGCGATCGCACGCACGGATGGCGGCCCAGGACGTGCCCGTTCCACATGCGCTGCCACCAGTGGGCTCCTACGCGGAACTGCGCGCGCACATGGACGAGCTGGGGGAGCGGAGGGTCTTCCTCAAGCCGGCGCACGGTTCGTCGGCGTCCGGTGTCGTCGCCTTGCAGAGCGCGCCGGGTGGCCGCGTCCGGGCCGTCACGTCGGCCGCCTTGAGCGAGGGCGGCCTGTTCAACTCGTTGCGGGTCCGCGCCTACGAGAGGGAGCGGGAGGTCGCGGTGCTCGTCGACTCTCTTGCACCCGACGGGCTGCATGTGGAGCGCTGGCTGCCCAAGGCGTCGCTCGGCGGCCGGGTGTTCGACCTGCGGGTGGTCATCATCGGCGGCACTCCCACGCACGTGGTCGCCCGGACGAGCCGCAGTCCCATGACCAACCTGCACCTCGGTGGCACGAGAGGCGACATCGCAGCGGTCCGGCGCGCGCTCGGGCCGGATGGTTGGCGCCGGGCACTCGACGTGTGCGCGCGGGCGGCGGTCTGTTTTCCGCGGAGCCCGATGGTGGGCGTCGACCTGCTCGTCCTCCAGGGGATGAAGCGGTTCGCCGTCTGCGAGGTCAACGCGTTCGGCGACCTGCTTCCTGGGCTCACCGGCCTGCCCGGCGGCCCGGCGGAGGGGCTGGACACCTACACCGCCCAGATCAGAGCCGCACTGCCGGAGACTGCCGCCGCATGTACGACATGAACGAGGTCATCGGCAGCCATGACCTGCTGCTGGTGACGCTAGACACGCTGCGCTACGACGTGGCCGCCGAACTGGCCGCCGCCGGCGAAACGCCCACCCTGGCCTCGCTCCTCCCAGGGGGCCGTTGGGAACGCCGCCACACGCCGGGCAGTTTCACCTATGCCGCGCACGCGGCGATGCTGGCCGGCTTCCTGCCCACGCCTGCGTCCCCCGGTCTGCACCCGCGACCGTTCGCGGGGACATTTCCGGGCAGCGAGACCACCGCGGCCGGGACTTGGACGTTCGAGGCCGCAGACCTGCCCACCGGACTCGCGTCCGCCGGCTACCACACGGTGTGCGTCGGCGGCGTCGGCTTCTTCAACAAGCTCACCCCACTCGGATCCGCACTCCCATCGCTGTTCGCCGAAAGCCATTGGGAGCCCGGATTCGGCGTGACCGATCCTGCATCGCTGCCCAACCAGTTCGACCGGATAGCCGACGTCATGGCGCGGCTGCCCGCCGAGCGCCGTCTGTTCCTGCTCCTGAACGTCGCGTCCCTGCATCAGCCCAACTGGTTCTACCTGGACGGCGCTACGCGCGCGCACGGGGACACGCGTGCCAGCCACGCCGCCGCACTACGCCATGTCGACGCTCATATAGGGCGCTTGTTCGAGTTGATGCGCCGTCCTTGCTTCGTCATCGTCTGTTCCGACCACGGGACGGCGTACGGAGAGGACGGCCACACCGGTCACCGCATCGGCCACGAGGTCGTGTGGACGGTTCCGTACGGGGAGTTCGTTCTTTCGTGACCACCACCGCCCCCTACCAGGCGTACGTCTATGCCTATCCGCACAAGACCGCGTACCGTCCGCTGGAACCCGAACCCTCGTTGCGGGAGGTGTGGGCGGCAGAACCATCGGATTCGCTGTTCCTCTACATGCATGTGCCGTTCTGCGAGATGAGGTGCGGCTTCTGCAACCTCTTCACCCGGACGGGCGCGCCCGAAGAACTGACCGGTGCATATCTGGACGCCCTCGACCGCCAGGCGACCGCCGTACTGGACGCGCTGGGCGGCGGCGCGTCGCTCGCCACCGCCGCATTCGGCGGCGGAACCCCCACCTACTTCACCGCGCCGGAGTTGGAACGGCTCTGCGACATCGCCGATAGGTTCCCCGGTTTCGGCGCGGTCCCGTTGGGAGTGGAGACGTCTCCGGCCACCGCGACAACGGACCGGCTGACCGTGCTCGCGCAACGCGGCACCACCCGCGTCTCCATCGGCGTGCAGAGCTTCATCGACGAGGAGGCGCGCGCTGCGGTGCGCCCCCAGAAGCGCGTCGAAGTGGAGGCGGCCCTCGACCGGATCAGGGCCGTGGGCTTCCCGACGCTCAACATCGACCTCATCTACGGCATCGACGGGCAGACGCCCGCCACATGGCTGCATTCCCTGAACGCCGCATTGAAATGGCGGCCGGAGGAGATCTACCTCTATCCGCTCTATGTCCGTCCGCTCACCGGCCTGGGACGTCGCGCGCAGGACTGGGACGACCAGCGCCTCACCCTCTACCGGATCGGCCGGGACCATCTCCTCAGCGAAGGCTATGAGCAGGTCTCGATGCGCATGTTCCGGTTGCCCGGCCACGGGGTGGGCGGCACGGAGTACTGCTGCCAGACCGACGGAATGATCGGCCTGGGCTGCGGAGCGCGTTCGTACACGGCCGGCCTGCACTACTCGTTCGAGTACGCGGTCGAGCAGCGGCACGTCCGGTCCATCATCGACGGCTATGTGTGCGAGGACGACTTCAGCACCGCGCGGGTCGGATTCGGACTGGACGCGGAGGAACAGCGCCGACGCCATTTCCTCCAGTCGCTCCTTCAAGCGAGCGGGCTCGACCGTGGCTCCTACAAGGCGCGTTTCGGCAGCGACCCCTGCGCCGACTTCTCCACCGACCTGAGAACGCTCGACGACCGAGGCTGGCTGGAAACGACCGATGGGACCATCCGGCTGACCCCCGAGGGCCTCGCCCATTCCGATGCCGTCGGCCCGGCGCTGTTCTCCCGCCAGGTGAAGGAACTGATGGCCTCGTACAAGGCGCGCTGATGGAACACCTCACGATCCTCTACAGAGGGCCGCTCGCCAGCTGTGACTACGACTGTCCCTACTGCCCCTTCGCCAAACGGCGCGACACGCCCCAGCAACTGCGCGCCGACCGAGCCGCCCTTGAGCGCTTCACCGAGTGGGTCGCCGACCAGGACCATCGCGTGTCGATCCTGTTCACGCCCTGGGGCGAAGGGCTCATCAGGTCCTGGTATCGGCGGGCGCTCGCGGAACTGAGCCATCTGCCGCACGTCGAGCGCGTCGCGATTCAGACCAACCTCAGCCACCGGGTCTCGTGGACGTCCGGGGCGGACCCGTCCAAGCTCGCGCTGTGGGCGACGTACCACCCCGGCCAGGTTCCCTATGAGCGCTTCCTGGGAAAGTGCCGCGAACTCACCGAACGCGGCATCCGCCACAGCGTCGGGATCGTCGGCGAGCCCGGCCACCTGGAGGCGGCACGCCGCCTGCGCGCCGAACTGCCCGCCGGCACCTACCTGTGGGTCAACGCCGCCGAGGGACGCGCCTACAGCGAGGAGGAGGCCGCCTGCTGGACGGCCCTGGACCCGTTGTTCCCGCTCAGCCGCCGTCCGCACGCGAGCCGCGGTCTCGCCTGCCGTACCGGCGAGACCGTCGTGTCGGTCGACGGCGAGGGCACGGTGCGCCGCTGCCACTTCGTCCCGGCCGTTCTGGGCAACCTCTATGACGGTTCGTTCCGCGACGCGCTCGCCCCGCGGCCTTGCCCCCAGGACACGTGCGACTGCCATATCGGCTATGTCCACCTGGAGCCGCTCGGCCTCTACGACACGTTCGCCGGGGGTGTCCTCGAACGCGTCCCCGCGCTGCTCGGCCAGATGTAGCCGGACGGTGACCCACGTCTGCGACCTGCCTCGACGACGCCGCACGACCGGTGCGGCGGGCGTCCCGTACCACCTTGCAATTCTCCGCCGGGCCCGCCACGCTGTGGGTGGTCCGAGATGGTCACTACACGGAGCCGAATGACTGCGAACGGTGAACGAATCAGGCGGTGGCCGTACCGCGCCGACGGTACGGACGGAGGGATCGGATCCCGTGCACGCCCGCCCCTGAGGGCGCATGCTGGCGGTAGCAGGCGACCGTTAGGCGATGCCGTGGACTTTCTCGAACGCCCCCACTTCGTCCTCGCGCTGAGGCCGGTGGACACATCGGTGCGTGCGGCGCGCGACGTCGTCCGCGCCGCGTTGGAGGGATGGGACCGCCCGGACACCACAGGCGACGTCGAGCTCATCACGAGCGAACTGGTCACCAACGCGATCCGTCATGCCAGCGCCGTCACCCTCGTGCTGTACCTGCCCGACGACAAGACGGCCATGGTGGAGGTATGGGACGACAACCCCGAAGGGCCGGCCGAACCCCCGCACGACATGCAGGCCGAAAGCGGCCGCGGGCTCTTCCTCGTCGGTGCGCTGTCCCGCGTCTGGGGGTGGCGGCAGACCGACGAGGGGAAGGTCACCTGGGCGCAGGCCATCACCCCCTGAACCGGGCGGGCGCCTCTTGGTGACTGGGGAAGTGCTACCAAGAGGCCCCCGCCACGAGGACGGACGGCGCGTACCTTCTGGGAGCCGCCGTCCAGGGGCTCACGTCTGTTTCCGCGGGTGATAGTCGACTTCGTCGACACCGAACGTCCACGCCACGCCCGCGCGCGCGGTGCGCGTGGACGGCGGGACCCGCAGGTAGTAGGTGCGGTGCGTCCCGTCCGGTTCCGGCGTGGAGTTGACCACCTCGACCATGACGACGGGCTCGTCGCCGGGGAGGTCGATGGACCACAGCGCACCGGTCTCGTCCTGGTGCAGGGGCCGGGCACCCGTCTCCGCCAGGTAGCGGTCATAGCCGAAGATCTCCAGCATGACCCGGCGCAGTTCCGCGTTCTCCTCCGATGAGATGCGGTCCGCCGTGAGGCCGGTGAGCGATGCCGCGAAATCGGGCGGGATCGGCATGCCGCGCCATGCGTGCAGGGAGAACCCGTCGGGATATGCCAAGGCGGGGCCGTCACCGCGGTGCAGCCGTCCCGGTTCGTCCCGGTGCAGTTCGCACGGACGCTCGGACATGATGACCAGCCGCTCGTAGGGCCACCACCAGCCGGCCGAACGCGCCGCTTCCGCCAGGCCCGCCAGGGGCCCCTCCAGCCGGCCCAGCGACTCGAACAACGCCAGCCACGGCGCGTCGTGCTGGCCGAGGACGGCGTCGAGTGTCGCGGCCCGCAGGAGGGCTTCCGCCGCGTTCTCCTCCGGCGTCGGCTGCGGGTCGCCCGCCCTGACGGACCTGGCCCGCGCCTGCTCTCCGATGGCCCCGCGCACCCGCGTGACCAGCGATTGGAGCTGGTTCCAGAGAAGGCCGCCGGTCTCGCTCCAAGTCCGCGGCCACTGCTCCGGCCCCTGTTCAGAGCAGGCCGCGGTACGTTCGGCCTCCCATAGGCGGGTCCGCACCTCGGCCAGGACGCTCGCCCCTGCGGAAGCCCCATCGAGGTCGGTGTCGGCCTGCTCGACCAGGTCGTCGAGCCCGGCCTTCCGCAACGCTCCGGTATGCCCGGCGAGCACCGCGGCGGCGACGGCCCCGCGCGCGGGCGACGGCACCCACACGAACCGTTCGGGGACGGCCAGGCCGGCGGCCGCGTAGGCGGCCGCCACCGCCATCTCGGCCCGCATGCGGTCGGCGGGATCGGTGCGGAACGCCGCCGCCTGCCAGTCGCCGACCACGAAGTGCGCTTCGCGCCGCATCTCGGTGAACACGTCCGCCGCCCCTCAGTCCGCCACGACCCGGACGGAGCCCGGCACGTACTCGCGCTGGCGGATCACCTTGTACCAGCCCTTGGGCAGGGGGATCGCCGCGTGCTCCTCGTGCACAAGCCGTCCCCCGGACGGCAGGTGCAGGTGGTCGGGCGCGAGCGGGTCGGGGATCCGCAGCAGTGAACCCGGCGCGGACAGCGCGTGCGCGTGCCCCGTCGCTTCGCCCAGCGCGAGCACCATGCGCCCACGGCCGTCCCTCGGGGAGGGCGGAAGGTCCCGGACGGACTGCGGGACCTGCTCCTCCGGCACGGGCAGGATCAGGACGTCTCCCTGTCGGTACATGCCGCGAACGTAGCGCCCGCCACCGACAGTTCCGGCAGGCCCGGGACGGCAGTCCCAGAGGCGGCCCGAAGGAGCGGTGTCAGAAGCCCCGGGTGCGGCGCGCTGCAGGTCGTGCCCAGCGTCCGCCCGCCGTGAGCCCGACGCGCTGGAACGCGCGCACGAGCTCGCCACCGAGGTTGACGCCGGCGCCTAGCGCGAGGGCCACGGACAGTGCACCGATGAGGCTCAGCACTCCCGACTGCGGGGAGCCGGTATTCAGCTCGACCATCCCGCGATAGAGCGCCGTCCCCGGCAGCAGGGGACCGATGGCCGGCACCACGTAGGGCATCACCGGTGCCCCGTGGCGGCGTGCCAGCCAGTTCGCCAGCACACCGACGACGATCGCCGCCACCGCTGAGGCCAGCACCGGCGGAACGTTCCATCCTCTGAGCAGCACGTAAATCGTCCAGATCAGCGCGCCGCCGAGGGCGGAGGCCAGGAGCACGTCCCGAGGCGCCGCGAGCGACACGGCGAACGTCACCGACACCGCGGCGGCCGCTATCAGGGGGACGGGTCTCAGCGTCGCCGGGGCGGTGGGCAGATGGCTCACGTCGATCGGCACGTTGACGTTCACCGCGATGTACACGACGGCGCCGAGGCCCGCGACGATGGCGGCGATCATGAAGAAGACCTCCAGCCCGCGCGCGGCCGCGCTGACGAGGTCGCCGGTGATGCCGTCCTGGATGCTCGCCACCAGCGGTCGCCCCGGCAGCAGCGCGAGGATCGCGCCCGTGACGATGGTCGAGGCGTGCTCGGGGTTGCCCATCGCGACCACGATGGCGGCGCCCGCCGCGACGAGCGCGGCGGCCACCGTCAGCTGGAAGAACTCGGCGATGCCGCGGCGGGCGAGGGCCGCGGCGGTGCGGTCGCCCAGTAGGGTGGCGGCGAACGCCGTCCCGGCGACCAGGGGACCGCCGCCGGAAAGGACACTGGCGGAGGCGGCGATGAGCCCTAGTGAGACGACGATGAGCCACGACGGGTACGGGCCGCGCCCCCTTTTCATCAGCGCGAGCCGTCTGTGGGCCTCGTCCAGTTCCAGCATCCCGATGGACGCCTCCTGGACGAGGGCGTGCAACCTGGTGAGGCGCCAGTAGGCCGGCGTGCGGCGCCGGATGGCCCGGGCCCCCGTCATCGGTGGCGCGCCCTTACCGGGGTGGGCCGAGACAAGGATGCTGGTCAGCGTCACCTGGACCTCGCACCGGGGGAGTTCGTAGGCGACCGCCAGACCCAGCATCGCCTCGTTCACGCGCTCGGTGGTCTCGCCGCTGGCCAGCAGGAGCTCGCCGACGCGCAGGACCAGGTCGACCGCGCGGGGGTCGACGACTTCGCTCGGCTCGTCCTCCGGGGGCTCCGGCGGAGACCCGTCCATCAGGACGTGCCACGTCCGCCGCAAGCGTTCCGCCGCGCCCATCCCCCGCAGGTGTCCTTCCGCCGTGAAACCGATCTTCCCGGCAGGCTACCCGCGGCCGTTCCCATGATCACCGGCGGGACCCGTGAGGTTATCCACAGAACGTGATTCTGGTGCGACCGTCCGAGCTGCGCTGATACCAAGGAGCCATGAGCACTCCCGACGGACTCCGCGACGACGCCGAGCGCTGCCTGCGCGCCCTCGCCGGCGAGCACGCCCGCCTCCGCGACGACCAGTGGACGGCCATCCGCGCCCTCGTCGTCGACCGGCGCCGCGCCCTGGTCGTGCAGCGCACCGGGTGGGGCAAGTCCGCGGTCTACTTCGTGGCGACGCGGCTGCTGCGCGAGCGCGGCGCCGGCCCGACCGTGATCGTCTCACCGCTGCTGGCGCTGATGCGCAACCAGATCGAGGCCGCCGACCGGGCCGGCATCCACGCCCGCACGATCAACTCCGCCAACACCGACGACTGGCGGCACATCTTCGCCGAGGTGGAGGCCGGCGAGGTCGACGTCCTGCTGGTCAGCCCAGAACGGCTCAACAACCCCGACTTCCGCGACCTGGTGCTGCCCCAGCTCGCCGCGGGGGCCGGGCTCGTCGTGGTCGACGAGGCGCACTGCATCTCCGACTGGGGCCACGACTTCCGTCCCGACTACCGGCGCCTGCGCACCCTGCTGGCCGAACTGCCGTCCGGTGTCCCCGTCCTCGCCACGACCGCCACCGCCAACGCCCGCGTCACCCAGGACGTCGCCGAGCAGCTCGCCGGCGACGACGCCCTCGTCCTGCGCGGCCCGCTCGAACGCGATTCGCTCCACCTCGCGGTCGTCAGCGTGCCCACCGCCGAGCAGCGCATCGCCTGGCTCGGCGAGCACCTGGCGTCCCTGCCGGGATCGGGCATCATCTACACCCTCACCATCGCCGCCGCCCACGAGATCACCGGATACCTCCGCGACCGCGGCCACGAGGTGGCCGTCTACACCGGCCAGACCGAGCCCGCCGAGCGTCTCCAGGCCGAACAGGACCTCCAGGCCAACCGGCTGAAGGCGCTCGTGGCCACCAGCGCCCTCGGGATGGGCTTCGACAAGCCCGACCTCGGCTTCATCGTGCACGTCGGCGCCCCGCAGTCGCCGGTCGCCTACTACCAGCAGATCGGGCGCGCCGGCCGCGGCGTCGAGCGCGCCGAGGTGATCCTTCTGCCCGGCCGGGAGGACCGCGAGATCTGGGCCTACTTCGCCAGCCTCGCCTTCCCGCCGGAGCAGGTCGTCCGCGCCACCCTCGACGTGCTGGACGCCGCCGACCGCCCGCTGTCGACCGGCGCCCTCGAACCCCAGGTCGACCTGAGCCGCAACCGCCTGGAGATGATGCTGAAGGTCCTCGACGTCGACGGCGCCGTCCACCGCGTGAAGGGCGGCTGGACGTCGACCGGCCGCCCCTGGGCCTACGACCGCGAACGCTACGAGCGCGTCACGTCCGAACGCCGCCGCGAGCAGCAGGCCATGCTCGACTACATCGCGACGACGTCCTGCCGCGAGGAGTTCCTCCGCGCCCAGCTGGACGACCCCGCCGCGGCGCCCTGCGGCCGCTGCGACAACTGCACCGGCGAGCACCGGGCCGCCGACGTCACCTCCGAGGGCGCCGCCCAGGCCCGCGACCGCCTGCACCGTCCCGGCGTCGACGTCGCGCCCCGCCGCATGTGGCCCACCGGCGTCAAGGACGACCTCGGCGTCTCCGGCCGCATCAAGCCGGACCTGCAGGCCGACACCGGACGCGCCCTCGGCCGGCTCACCGACATCGGCTGGGGCAACCGGCTCCGCGAGCTGTTCGCCGCCGCCGACACCGACGTCCCGGCCGACATGGTCGACGCCGTCATCAAGGTCCTCGCCGCCTGGGACTGGTCCGCCCGCCCCACCGGCGTCATCACGATCGGCTCGCGCTCCCGTCCCCGCCTCGTGAGCACCTTCGGCCACCGCATCGCCGAGATCGGCCGCCTTCCCCACCTGGGCGAGCTGGTCCCGGTGGGCGAGCCCGTCCCACGCCGGCACAACAGCGCCCAGCGCCTCCGCTCCGTGTGGAACTCGCTGACGCTCCCCGACCCCGTCGCCATCGCCGCGAAGGAGGCCCCAGGACCCCTGCTCCTGATCGACGACCGCATCGAGACCGGATGGACCATGACCGTCGCCACCCGTCTGCTGAAGGAGGCGGGAGCCCAGACGATCCTCCCCCTGGTCCTAGCCACCCCCAACTGACCCCCCACCCCGACCCGCGCCGGGCGTGGTCCGCGCTGGCCTGGGTTCGTGCCGGCCTGGGTTCCTGCCGGGCGTGGTTTGCGCTGGCCTGCATGGGGTCCGGCCTCGCCTTGACTTCGATTGGGGTCGCTGCGGCGGCGCGGACGGGCACCGTGCGCGTCCGGGGGCGCGCAGCATAGGTCGGTTTGGGCATGGTGGTCTCCACCATGGCCGGCATGGAGGGCGCCGTACTCGGCGAGTCTGACGGCGCGCATGTCTTCGTTGGGGCTTGTCCGGGCGCGGTTAGTGGTGCTGGTGGTAGTGGCGGGCGGCGCGGGCTCTGTTTCCGCAGGCGATGGAGCACCACTCCTGACGCGGGTGCCTTTTGACGAAGTAGAGCACGCAGCGTGGCGCAGGGCAGACCCGTACCTGGGCCGCGATCGGGTCGGAGAAGAAGCCGATGGCCGCGTCGGCGAGCGCGGCGGTCAGCCGCGCGGCGGTGCCGTCGACCGTGGGCGCGAGCTGCTCGTGCGGCTCGTCCTGCCAGCGGAGCTGCCGCAGGACGGGGGACGCGGCGCGGTTGAGCAGGTCGAGGGCCTGGTCGAAGGGCGGTAGCGCGTCGGCGTCCGCGCGGCTGGGCGGCGCGGGGGCGACGAGGCGGGCGAAGAGCGCGCGGACGGCCTGGCGCAGTTCCACGACCTGCACGCGGACGGCCTCGTCCGCCGTGAACGCGGCCGTGTCGAGGTAGGGGGACAGGTCCTGCTCGCGGACCCAGGCGGTGAGGCCCTCGGGCGTGGCGAAGCGGTCGGTCAGGCCGGTGCGCCCGGCGCGGATCGTCCCGGCGAGGCGAAGCGCCGGCGGTTCGTCGCTCATGTCACAAGTCTAACGGGATGTGGGCTTGATCGGCGTTATGTTATAACGGATCAGCTCGTTGAGATCCGTTAGAAGGAGCGCGTCATGATCGAGGCCGTGCGGAACGATCCGAAGCTGGACGCGCTGGAGAAACGCCTCGGCCACATGCCGAACATGCTGCGGGTCATGGCGAACGCCCCCGCGGTGCTGGACGGATACCTGGGGCTGTCCCGCTCGCTCAAGAAGGCGTCGCTGCCGCCCGCGACGGCCGAGCGCATCGCGCTGGCGGTCGGCGCGGCGAACGACTGCGGGTACTGCGTCGCGGCGCACACCCACGGCGCCCGCGGCGCGGGGCTGAGCGACGACGAGGTGGAGGCGGCGAAGGCCGGGACGTCCGCGGACCCGAAGGAGGCGGCCGTGGTGGCGTTCGCCCGGGAGTTGACCGAGAGCCGCGGCCGGGCCGACGACGCGGCGGTGCGGGAAGCCGGGTGGAGCGAGGCGCAGGTCCTGGAGATCATCGGGATCGTCGCGCTGCAGACGCTGACGAACTACGTCAACAAGGTCGCCGGGACCGAGAACGATTGGCTGCCGTTGTGAACGCGCGACTACGTCCGGTCTGGGCGACGCTCGTGATGCTGGTGCCGCTGGCGGTGGTGCAGGCGGTGGTGGACGAGCCGCTGCTGGCCCCGCCGCTGGCGGCGTCCGCCGCGCTCCTCGCGGTCGCTCCCGGGACCCCGGCGGCGCGGGCGTCGGCCGTGCTCGCCGGGCACGCGCTGTCGGTCGCCGTGGGGTTCGCGGTGGCGCGGACCGCCGACCCGGGCACGGTCGCGACGACCGCCGGGGCCGGCCTGGCGGTGGCGGCCATGGTGCTCGCCGGGCGGTTCCACGCTCCGGCGGTGGCGTCCGCCGCCCTCGTGGGAGCCGGCGGGGCGGTGGCGCCGGCGGTCGCGCTGCTGGCCGGTGCGCTCGGGGTGGCGGCGC